>JANQIP010000139.1 GCA_028282095.1 Xanthobacteraceae bacterium
CCGAAAAGTCTGCCAACTTTTCGGGATCATGCTCTCTTTGTTTTGTCGCATGATCTTGTCCGAAAAGTCTGCCAACTTTTCGGGATCATGCTCTAGCGCCCCATCAGTTGCGGAAGGAACAGACTCACCTGAGGGAAGAGGATCAGAACGACCAGGCCAGCCAGCAGCACCGCGACGAAAGGTAACGAGGCCCGCACCACCCCGAAGATCGGGACCTTCATGATCCCGCTCGCGACGTACAGCGACAGCCCGAACGGTGGCGTAACCTGTGCGATCTGCATGGTCAGTACCAGAATCACGTTCATGTAAATGAGGTTCACGTCGGCCGCCTGCAGCGCCGGGAGCACCACCGGCAGGGTGAGATACATGATGGGCAAGGTATCCAGGAACATGCCCATGATCAGCCACAGCAGCGCGACGACCAGGATCAACTGCAATGGCGTGAGGCCGGTGTCGACCGTCCAGGCCGCCACCTCCTGCGGCAACCGGGCGAATGCGAGGGGAGACGCGAAGAGGAGAGCCGCCGCCACCAAGAGAAAGATCATCGAGCTGTTGCTCACCGCACTACGCACCGCTTGGTAGAAGTTGTGCCACGTAATCTCACGGTAGATGAGGAGCGCGATCACCAGCCCATAGATGCACGCGACCGCCGCGGCCTGGGTCGGGGTGAAAATGCCGCCGTAGATTCCCCCGAGCACAATGACCGGCATCAGGAACGCCGGGCAGGCCTTCAACGACGCGGCGCTTCGCTTGTCCCAACCTTGACGCGCCTGCGTTTCTTGCTGCCGACGGCGGCTGAGCATGATCCCGGTCACCCCGAGCGAGAGGCCGATCAGAATCCCCGGCACGATGCCGGCCATGAAGAGCACGCCGGCATTCTGCTGCGCGAGCGCGCCGTAAAGAACCATCAGGATGCTGGGGGGAATCATCTGGCCGAGGGTGCTGCTGACGGCAAGCAGGCCGGCGATGAACTCCCGGCTGTAGCCCGCCCGCAGCATCGGCGGGGTCGCCAGCGTCGATACGCCGGCCAGGGTGGCGGTCGTCGAGCCCGTGATCGCGGCATAGGCCATGCAGGTGACCACGGTGGTAAAGGCCATGCCGCCCTTGATGTGGCCCACATAGCTGTCGACCGCGTCATAGACGTAGCGGGCGGGGCCGCAATAGGCCATCACATTGCCCGCAAGCAGGAAGAACGGGACCGCCAAAAGCACAAAGCTGTCGATGCCGCCGAACATCGTCATGGGAACGCTCACGACCGGCATGCCCATGAAGAAGTACGTGAGGAAGATCGCACTGACGGTCAGGGCAAGCCAGATGGGCAGGCCCGCGACCACCAGCCCGATCAGAATGCCGATCCCAATTCCGAACATGGCAGTTTCTCCCCTCCAAACGGTCTCAGCCGCGTTCCTCTTTGCCGGCTGCGGGGCCCGGGGCTTGGGGCGGCTCGGTCCCGACAGAGGGTGTTGTGGGCCCGGTGCGTATCGCCTGGATCGCCGCCAGGATCTCAGACAGGCTGAACACCATCAGCATGGCCATACCGAGCGGCACGATGCTGTAAGGCAGCCACTGGGGGAACTGCAGGGAGCCGGAGAGCAGGTTGACCTCGTACATCTGGAGGGCGAGCTGTGTCCCCCAGACGAACACGGCCGAGCTGACGGCGAGCGCGATCACGCCCACCGCCAAGCGGTGCACCTCCATGCGGGTACCGTGCAGACCGGCGGTCAACAGGTCGAGAGCAACGTGACCCCGACTGCGCAAGACCGGACCCGCAACGAGCAATGCGGCGAATAAGGCCAGGTAGCGCGCACCCTCCTCGATCCACTCGAGCGAGTGGTTGAAGACGTAGCGCAAGATGACCGCGGTGAAGGCGAGGCCAATGCTCCCCAACAGTCCGGCGCTGGCCACGACATAGAGGATGCTTTCGAGTATGGTGATCGCACGCTGCAGCACGATGCGCGCTCCCGCTGAGGGAAGTTGAACGGACAGGCGCCGGATGCCAGCGCCTTCCCACGGCGCATTCTCCAAGGTTCGAGCCGACCCAAGGCGTCTTTCTCGCGATCACTGTCGCAATCAAGACCGGCCTATGACGCCGACCTCGAACCGCCGTCATTGCTTGATTGAGATGCCCTCACCGAGGCGCTGCACCTGGTCCACCAGCTCTCTTCCATCGGGACCGACCACCTTAACGAAACGCTCGATCGCCTTGTCGCGCACCTGCGCTGTGAACCGATCCATCTCCTGCGGGCTCACCCAGCTGATCTTCACGTTGTAAGGGGGCTTCTGCATCTCTTTGATGTAGCGGTCTTCCAAGTCGATCACGGCTTTGTACGCATGCTCCTGGGTTTCCGGGATCGCCTTGTTCGTGATGATGTCCTGGATGTCGGCCGGCAGGCTTTTCCACCAACGCAGGCTCGCGACAAAGGGCAGCCCGTAACCCGCATAGAAGGGAAGGGACATATACTTGGTGTGCCAACGGGCGTCATGGTAGTGGACCGGCGTCGTCACAAGACCATCGACGACTCCCTGCTGCAAAGCGACGGGAACTTCGGCGCCGGCCACGGTCATCGGCGATGCGCCCACGGTCTCGATGTAAAGCTTGCCCATGAGGCCACCGGGATGCCGGATGCGCAGGCCCTCGAAATCTTCCAGCTTTTCCACCGGGCGCAGGTTATTTCCAACCAGCATGAAACCGGTCAGGGTCGGCACATGTCCAAGCCGCTTCAGTCCCTTGGCGGCCAGTCGCCGGGCAAGGATCTCCTGAACGGTCTTGTCGTACATGACGCGCCGCATATGTTCGCCCTGCGCCGGAGCGACTTTCAGGAGGAATGGAATATTCCAAATGGCCTCGGCCGGATCGACGCCTTCGAGGATGCCACTGAGGTTGTAGGATGCCTCCACGGTCCCAGCCAGGATCATCGGCACCTCCTGGGTGATCGGACCGAGCTGCGCATTGGGGTAGATCGTCACCTTTACGCGTCCGTCGGTATACTCCTCGACCTTTTCCTTGAAGAACGCCATTTTGCGGCCGTGCTGCGTGTGCTCGGGGTAGGCATGGACGATCCTCATCTGGTAGGTGTCTTGTGCTCCTACCTGTGTCGACATCGGTCCGAGGCCGACGCCCGTCGCAAGAGCGAAAGCGGTCGCGGTCAGTGTTACATTCCTCATGATCTTCATTGTTTTCCTCCCTGGCATTGGCCCCGCAGGGCTGTGGTTGAGCCGGTGTAACGCCCGCCCTTGCGGGCGTCGGTTTTTGGGTCACGTCACTTGCACGTGAAGCCGCCGTCGATCGGCAGCTCGATGCCGGTGACGAACAAGGCCTCGTCGGAGGCGAGCCAAAGCGCGGCGTAGGCGGCCTCCTCGGGCTTGACGAGGCGGCCCAGCGGAACCATCGTCGTATACTTGGCCTCGGCGGCGGCCGCCTTTTCGAGGTCGCCGTCTCGACCAACGAAGCCCATCTTCATCGGCGTTTCGGCGAGGCCGGGGCAGATGACGTTCACGCGCACATTGTCGGGCGCGAAGGTCTGGGCCAGCGACTTGGCCAGTCCGACGACGGCGAACTTGCAGCTCGAATACACGGGCGACCACATCGAGCCGACCATGCCCGACACCGAGGCGGTGAAGATCACCGATCCGGCGCCGCGCTTGCGCATGTAGCCGATGACTTCTCCCGCGCCTAAGGTGGCCGACTGTATGTTGAGCGCCAGCGCCAGCTGGTATTCGCCAACGTCCAGCCCCTCAATGCCGCCGGGGCCGGGGATGCCCGCATGGGCCCAGAGCACGTCGATCCCGCCGAGCTTCTCGGCCGCCTGATGGATCGAACCGCGGGCGCCCTCGGCCGTGCTCAGATCGGCCTGCACGGTGAACAGGCTTCTGCCTTCGGGCTCGACCTCGGCCTGCAGCCGCGCCAACGCCTCGGTATCGATGTCCACGGCGCAGACCTTGGCGCCTTCGCGGAGAAACAGCTCCACACCCGCGCGTCCCATGCCCGACGCGCCCGCCGTTATGACAGCCAGTTTGTCTTGCAGTCTCATGGGGTTTCCTCTTCGTTCAATCGGCACTCGTGATGCGGCACCAACGCTTGGGCTCGTCTCATGGTGTTGGCGCCGCATCACAAAGTAACGAATTAGCTAGTGTTCCTTACCTGACGGTCCGGGATCGGACCGTCAGAGAAGGAAACACTAGCTGGCATAGGCGTCGGGGAACCTGCCGGTGGTGCTGACCACCGTGGTTCGGGTGTCGAGATAGGAATCGAGCGCCTCGAGCCCGTTCTCCCGGCCCCAACCGCTGGCCTTGAACCCGCCGTAAGGCGTGGTCCAGCGAAGGTAGCGATAGGTGTTCACCCACACGATCCCGGCCCGGATCTTTGCCGCCACCCGATGCGCGCGGCCGACATTCTGTGTCCACAGACCGGCGGTCAGGCCGTAGGCCGTATCGTTTGCGATCGCGATCGCGTCTTCTTCGTCGTCGAACGGAATCAGCGCGGCGACAGGCCCGAAGATCTCCTCGCGCGCGATGCGCATATCGTTCGTGGCGTTTGCGAAAACGGTCGGCTCGACGAAGTAGCCGCCAGCCAAGGCATCGCGTTCGATCCGGTTGCCGCCGGCGACCAGTTCGGCGCCTTCGTCCCGACCGAAGCCGACATACCGGAGCGTCTTTTCGAGCTGATCGGCGCTTGACTGCGGGCCCATATGGGTCGCCGCGTCGAGCGGCATGCCCACGCGCACCTTGGCTGCCCGGGCCGTAAAAGCCTCGACCACGCGATCATAGATCGAGCGCTCGACCATCACCCGCGACCCGAGTGCGCAACTCTGACCGCAAAGGGTCCAGGCCGAGTTCGTGGCGGCGTTCAGCGCCTGTTCGACATCGGCATCGGCGAACAGGATGAAGCGCATTCGCATCGCTCTGCCGCGTCGTGGCGAACTTGTGCTCCGAATCGCCGAACGAAGAGGAAGCGGCGCATCAGGCCGCCTCCCGCTTCTTCATCAGTGCGACGCGGCGGCAGACGGCAACGACGGTGCCGTCCTGCTTCCGGCAGGTATGGGCGAACTCGACCAGCCCTGCATCGGACCGTGATCGGCTCTCGCGCTTGGACAGCACGTCTGTCTCGGCACGCAACGTGTCGCCGTGGAAGACGGGTGCGGGAAACTTCACTTCGGAGAAGCCCAGATTGCCGATCGTCGTGCCGAGTGTCGTGTCCTGCACCGTCATGCCGACAAGGATCGCCAGCGTGAACATGGAGTTGAACAACCGCTGACCCCATTCGGTGCTTTCGGCGAAATTCGCATCGATGTGGAGCGGTTGCGGGTTCATCGACATGAGGCTGAACATTGTGTTGTCCGCCTCCGAGACAGTACGGGTCAGCTCGTGGCGAAAGTGGCGGCCGACCTCGAAATCCTCGTAATGCAGTCCGGGCATGATCGCGCCTCTCAGTAAGATTTGGGCAGACCCAGCACCTTCTCGGCGATGAAGCACAGCGCGAGGTGCGGGGAGACGGGCGTGATCCGGGGTATGAAGCTTTCGCGCAGGTAGCGCTCGACGTGATACTCCTTGGCATAGCCGAAGCCGCCATGGGTCATCACCGCCGCCTGGCAGGCGGCGACCCCGGCCTCACCGGCGAGGTATTTCGCCATGTTGGCCGACGCGCCGCAGGGAAGGCCTTGGTCGTATTCCCATGCGGCCCTCATGACCACCAGCCACGCCGCCTCGAGCGCCGCAAGGCACTCCGCCAACGGATGCTGGATGGCTTGGTTCTGCCCGATGGGCCGGTCGAAGACCACGCGTTCCTTCGCGTATGTGGTCGCGCGGGCCACTGCGGCGAAGCCGAGCCCGACTGCTTCCGCCGCGATCAGAATCCGCTCGGGGTTCAGCCCGTGGAGAATGTACTCGAACCCGCGACCCTCTTCGCCGATGCGATCGGCCTCGGGGATCTCGAGCGCCTCGAAGAACAGCTCATTGGAGTCGACGGCCTTGCGGCCCATCTTCTCGATTTCGCGGACCTCGATGCGATCGCGATCGAACCTCGTGTAAAACAGAGACAGGCCGTGCTTCGACGACTTGACTTCGTCGAGGGGAGTCGTTCGGGCAAGGAGCAGGATATGGTCGGCGACCTGCGCCGTGGATATCCAGACCTTTTGTCCGCTGACCACATACCGGTCGTCATGCTTCTCGGCCTTCAGCTTGAGCTGGGTGGTGTTCAGTCCCGTGTTCGGCTCGGTTACGGCGAAGCAGGCCTTGGCCCTTCCCTTCGCCACGGGCGTGATCATCCGATCCTTCTGCTCTTCGGTTCCGAAAACGGCGACCGGGTTCAGGCCAAAGATGTTGATGTGCACCGCCGAGGCGCCGGAGAGCCCCGCGCCGGACTCGGAGACCGTTCGCATCATGATCGCCGCTTCCGCGATGCCGAGCCCCGCGCCGCCTTGCGTCTCGGGCATGCAGATGCCGAGCCAGCCTTCGGCTGCGAGCGCATCGTAGAAATCGTGCGGAAAGCCGCCTTCCCGGTCGCGCTCGAGCCAATAGTCGTCATCGAAGCGCGAGCAGATGCGGGCAACCGCATCACGGACGGCTTGCTGCTCTTCGGTGAAGGAAAAGTCCACGCCCTCAGTCTCCCTTCACCGTGAGGAGCGCGCCGCTCGCGTTCAGATCGGCAATTTCATCGGCAGAGTAGCCGGCCTCAGCGAGAACCTCGGGTCCGTTCTCGCCCAGTCGCGGGGCCGGATGCTCGACTCGAACCGGCGTGCGCGAAAACGTTGCCGGCACGGCCATCGAACGGATCGTGCCCTCGGTGGGGTGTTCGACTGTTTGGAAGAACCCGGTGGCGACGAGGTGCGGGTCTTCCATGACAGATTCGAAACTGTGCATTGGCATGGCCGGAACGTCGGCCTGATCGAATAGCGCGAGCCACTCCGCCGTGGTGCGCGCGAGCATGGTCTTGGCGAGCTCGGCATAGAGCTCGTCGATATGCGCCATGCGAGCGCCGAAGGTCGCGAATCTCGGGTCCGTGGCCAACTTGGCCGGCTCCCCGAGCGCGGCGGTGAACCGCGCCCAATGGCCGTCGTTGTAGATGAGCACACAGACATAGCCGTCCTTTGTTTGATAGGGGCGGCGGTCCGGCGAGAGCTGGCGGGGATAGCCGCCCTTGTCGACGGGCGGCTCGAAGGTCAAGCCGCCCATGTGATCGGCCATGATCATGGACACCATCGTCTCGAACATCGGGACTTCGAGCTTCTGACCCTTTCCCGAACGGGTGCGTTCGAACACGGCGGCGAGGATCGCGTTCACGCCCGCAAGGCCAACGACCCGATCCGAGATCGCCGCGGGCACATAGGAGGGGCGGGCACGAGCACACATGAAGCTGTACGGGATGCAGGCGCCCCCCTGGATGAGATCGTCGTAGGCGGGGCGATCCGCGTAAGGGCCGTTCTGGCCGTACCCGACGAGCGCGGCGTAGATGATCCGCGGATTGGCTGCCGCCACGGTCTCGTAGGAAAGGCCGAGCCTGGCCATGGCCCTCGGGCGGATATTCGTCACCAGGACGTCGGTCGTCTCTGCAAGCCGAAGCAGAACCTTCCGGGCTTTGAGATTCTTGAGGTTGAGTGAGACGTTCCGTTTTGAGCGGTTCGAGTTGAGATAGAGAGCCCCCATCCGCTCACTTCTCGCCGGGCCGATCTGGCGGACGACGTCGCCCTCCGGCGACTCGATCTTGATCACGTCGGCGCCGAAATCTCCGAGAACCTGACCAGCGTACGGCCCCATGAGAACCGTAGTCAGATCTAGGACGCGTAATCCGTCGAGCGGACCCATCCCCTCCCTCATGTTTGTTCATATATTTGGACGATTTCGTCCTATATACGATCAGTGTGCAGGTAACGCTTTGCCATGTCAATGGCTAGCGCTACGTAGACGATGTCGGTCAGCGCGTGGTGGGGATGGAGATGCTGGACAGGCTCTAATCCAACAGAGCAACATGAGCTTGAATCAGGAACAGCCGAATGCCTGTAAGACAAGTCGATAACATACTAGCACTGTTGGAGTTTTTTGCCGAACGCCAACGGCCGGCGACGCTAGCCGACGTCGTTCAGCGTATGGGCTGGCCACGGTCTAGCGCCTTCAACATCCTGTCGACGCTGCTCGAACGTGGGTATCTCTACGAGCCGCAGGCGCGGAGCGGATTCTACCCGTCTCCCCGTTTGCTGCAGATGGCTCTCATCATCGCAGAAGGTGAACCGCTGCCTGGTCCGCTGGCGCGTGCGATGCACCGCGTGGCGGAGGAGACCGGCGAAACAGCCTTGGTCTCGGCTTCGAGCGGCCTTTACGCAGTCTATCTCGACGTCGTCGAGTCGAAGGCCGTCGTACGCTATGCGGCCCGCCCCGGCAGGCGGGTGCCGCTCCACGCCACGGCGTCGGGTCAGGCACTGCTTTCGCAGCTCTCCTCACGGGACCTCAGCGTGCTCCTGCGCAAGATGAGCTTCGAGCCGTTCGACATCAACACGCCGATGAGCATCGACGAAGTGATGGCGAAAATCGACGAGGGCCGAAAAAGGGGCTGGTACCGCTCAGGCTCGACCTACTCCCCGGATGTCGGTGCCGCTGCGCTGCCCGTGGTCGAAGGCGACCGGGTGTTTGCGTTAGCGGCGGCAGGACCGCTCATCCGCGTCGAGAGCAAGGCGGAAGAACACGCTCTACTGCTCTATCGCGTGATCGACGAGGAATTCGGAACCGGTCATAGTCGTCGGACCCTCAAGAACTTCAACGTCCTGCGCTGACCCGCCGGGCCGGATCCAGCAGCTTCAAGGCGCGGAACGGTCTGCGTCCTATCCCCGCCGCCGCCACCCAAGCCACCTTTGCCACCTCCGCCGAAGCGCTACAACGCGGCGCTCAGGGCGAAGAAGCAAGACGCGTGTGAACAGGCGTCAGAATAGCAGGTCGAGCAGATGCCGACGTGGGACTTGATCCAATCGAACACAGCCTTCTTGCTGCTTTCGCACTCAATTCCAGGGCGACCTTTCCGAAACGTGTCGCAACCCGGTCCAGAGGATCGAGCACGAACGTCTTGATTTGTAGAGCGTAGACTGTCGTTTGTTCTTGAAGAAACGTACGGAAGGTTTTTAGGTTTGTTAGGACATAGTTTCGTTCTTCCGGGGCATGTACTGCGTATCCGTTATCACCTTCCGCAGCCTCTATAACCACTTCGATCGTTTTCTCCGCCCGTCGGAGCGTTGGATCGTCGCGATCAACGGGGATGGGCTCCCATTCGCTCTGCTCAACCGCTTCGAAATCCTGTTCGCTGACGTTAAGTTCTTGGTATTCTTCGTTCACGTCGGAAAGTGCTTCCCTTAACCAATAAAACCCACGGTATTTCGCAAGTTTTAATGCGGGGTATAACTCGCGTGCTTCTCCGCGCAGCCGAGCGATATCCGTCGTGTTTCCAAGAGTTATCGCCGGGTCACATCAAGCGGCAGGCGCGCGCTTCGAACCCCGGCGTGGTTGCTTACGGCGCCTTTCGACCCATTTCCGCAGCACCTCATCGATGCGCGTCTGCCAGCCAGGGCCGGTGGCTCGGAAATGCGTCAGCACCTGCGGCGACAGGCGGATGTGGGTGTGGACCTTGGCGTCCGCTTTCTTCGGCCGGCCGCGCGGGCGCGTGAGCGTGCCCTGCGCCGGACGCAGCACCTTGTCGCCGACTGCCAATTCAGCGCGATCGAACTGTTCTTCGGTCCACTCTGGCGCTTCGTCCGGGTCAACCCAAATGCGCTTGGAAACGCGCTTTTTCGCGGGCATTGCACTTCCTCATCGAGATCACGTGGCGATGCGTGCCGCGCTGGGTCCAGACCACCATGACCAGACGCCGACCGAGCAGTCCGTAGGTTTGCAATCTGGGCTCGCCGTAGTTCTGCCGGTCATCCTCCAGTGTGAGGGTCGCTATTTTTCTTCGTTTTGTCGCATGATCTTGACCGAAAGGTCTGCAACTTTTCAGGATCATGCTCCAGCGAACACGGTCGTTGCATCCTCGAAATCCAATCCCCGCTCGGCCAACGTCTTTTCTCGTTTGGCGGGGTCATAAGTGATCCTCAATGATTTTATATGCCCACGGAAAACATGCTTGTCGGAATTTCTGTGGTCAGGGAAATCCGCACCGGACGCACCGTGCCTCCGCGCTCTGGGGCGAGCAAACGCCGTCCGCCCGCGCCAGAACCTCCAGCCGCGATTCTCATGCAGCGTGTATGGCGGGCGTAGAACCTTGGGACTCTGAGTCCGCGCCCGCGCGATGCAGAATGCGTGCGGGCGCGCTTGCGAACTGTAGAACACCGGCATGCGCAAGGCGTTGCAGCATCTCCCAGGCAGGGCGATCAATCATCTCGACCGTTGGCGTGCCGGCCGGGCGCTCCGCCGCAAGGCGCGCTCCTTCCGCAGCGATTACGGCCGCGTCGACGTCGAGAACCATGAGCAGGCGGTCAGCCCGCATCTCCGCGTGAATAAACCGGGCACCATGGCGCGCACACATGTCCTCAACCAGCGCCTCCTCCGGCGACAGCAACTTGATTTCGGCAGGTTTGGCCTGCCCCAGCATGGCCTGCATCCGCTCGATCAGGGCGGCGCGGCCGGACGGCATCTTGATTGCCGAGAAGTCCGCCGTCCCGTCGAGCACGCCGTCGGCAAGCGTCTGCTTATGAGCGAGCAGATGCAGGATCGAATGCTCGATCGAATCCTCGGTCACGAAATTGACTGCCGTCACGGCCCGCGTCTGCCCCTTGCGCCAAACGCGGCCGATGCGCTGTTCGAGCTTGGCCGGATTCCAGGGCAGGTCGAGATTGATAACGCAGCTCGCCATCTGGAGGTTGAGGCCGGTCGCGCCGGCGTCCGACGTCAAGAACAGCCGGCACGCCGGGTCCTGCCGGAAGCGGGCGATCTCGGCGCGGCGGCGCAATTGTGGCACGTTCCCGGTATGCCAGGCGCAGTCGACGCCCATCTCCGCCGCCAGTTCCCGCACCAGATCCAGCATCCTCACCCATTCGGAGAAGACGACGATCTTGCGCTCGCCGTCTTCCAGCAGTTCTTCCAGCACGCCTTCCAGCTCTTCCAGCTTGGGGCATACACGGCAGTCGGGGTCGAGAATGGCAGGCGTGTCGCAGATCATGCGCATGCAGGCGAGATATCGCTGAAGGCGGTCGAACTCGTCCTTGGTCAGTGGGCGGCGCTCGGCGATGGCGGCGAGCCGGCGCGCCAGATACTCGTACTCGGCGTAACGCTTCGCCTGCTCCTCCGCCATGGGCACGAAGAAGGTCTTGACCGTGCGGCCGGGGAGTTCCTTCTCGACGTCGCTCTTGCGCCGACGCAGCATGATTCCGGTCAGGCGGCGATGCATCGCATCGAGATTGCGGTAGCCGGCCGGGCGGCCGCGCGCGTCGAGTTGGTAGAAATCGCGGTTGAACCGGAACAGCGGCCCGAAGATTTCCGGGTCAAGATACTGAACGATTGAATAGGTCTCGTCGATGCGGTTCTCCAGCGGGGTGCCGGTAAGCACGAACGCGAAAGGCGATCGGAGCGATTTGACCTGCCGCGCCGTCTTGGTGTGCCAGTTCTTGATGCGCTGGGCCTCATCGAGGATCACGACGTCAGGCTTGAGAAGACGGTTGATGTCGTCGACGTCCCGCACCACCTGCTCGTAGTTGACCAGCGTGAAGAAGGCCGGCTCGGAATAGAGTCTGAGCCTTTCGGGACGCAGCCCGGCAATGAAGCGCACGCTGCGATCGGTGAAGCGCGCGATCTGGTCTTCCCATTCGGCCTTGACCGAAGTGGGCGAGACCACGAGCACGCGTTCGACGCCCTTGCGCCGCGCCAACAACTCACAGGCGGCGATGGCTTGCACGGTCTTGCCAAGACCCATCTCGTCGGCAAGCAGCGCGCGCTCGTGAAACGCAAGATGCGCCGCACCCGCTTTCTGATAGGGCAGGAGCGGCAGCTTGACGACATCCCATGAGGCGCGGCCCGCCTCCACGGCGGCGAGAAATTGCGTGCGCGACTTCTCGCGCCGGGCAAGTCGCGTCTCGCGCTCGAGCCAGGCGCCGAAATGGCGGGAAATGCGAACCGATTTGGGTGCCGACGGCGCAGCGGCGAGAAGTGCCTTGATATTGGCCGGGTCGGTCTTCAATACGCCGTCGCGGTCGCAGAACGGACCAAGAAAAGCGCGCGCCTTCGCGTCCGGCTTCATCCGTGGCCACAGTATTGTTGGCGTCGGTGTTCCCGCGCGGCTGAGAAAAACCTCCACGCGCGCGGGTGTTGCGTCGGCCGCCTGCAAGCCGAGAGCGCCGCGCCTTGTTCGGAGCGCCGCCAAAACCCCTTCGACATGCTTGCAAGTGCCAAGGCCATTGACGCGATGATCGATGCAGCCGCAGGAATTGTTGCGGCCGGCGAGATCGCGGATCTCCACCTCATAGGCGCTGCCCGAATTCGAGCGCACACGGAACGTTCCGAACGCACCGTGTTCCGCTTCCAGCACCTCAATGCCGGCCATTTCAGTGCGGCCACGCCAGCGCCGCAGATTCAGTTCGTCGTCGTCGCTGGTCTTCCAGCCGAGGACCGGCGGCTTCTCCAGCACCTTGCGGGCGCGGCGTTTGACTTGCTGCTTCTTGCTGGGTCTGGGTCGAGCCATGGCGAATGCATCGCGAATCGGTTGAGCGAAGCTGAATCATCGACTATTTCGCCGTCTCCAACCAGGGGCGTGATCCAACAAGCTGGGGAAGCGTTGGGGAATCCAAGCTTTGCGCAGGTCGATCGGCAGCCCCGCCGTGATGCGGCACCAGCCCGACGAGGCGGGCGAAAAAATCCCGATGCCTCATGTAATCACTGGTGCTTGTTCAATGTCGCGATCGGCGCACTTTCGGAATCGCCGATTGGGACGCCGCCGCACCGCACGGCAGAGAACCGGACCACCAGAAAGCAGCCCGAATACTGGTGGAGGGAGAGGAACTGAGACCCAACGCTCTCCTTGTACTGGACCGAAATGCGTGGCCCAAAACTCGTAGTTGGCCGTCCGTTGACCGCCAAATCGGTGATTGGACCAAACCTAGTGTTTCCTTCTCTGACGGTCCAACCCCGGACCGTCAGAGAAGGAAACACTAGCTGACCCGTTGCTTTGTGATGCGGCACCAACACAATGAGACAAGCTCAAGCGTTGGTGCCGCATCACTAGTTGCCCTGGCGCGCGGTCCGTATTCATGCGTGTGCAGACATTCATGACCGATCTGCAACTCAAGGGGTCTTGACCTGAAACCGGACAAAGCGCCTGTCGTCGCCAGAGAAAATTGGCCCATTACGGTGTCTCGGATGCCACGCGTTACACGCGACAAGCTCGCCAATCGACATCACGATGCAAGAGCCAGAGAGCAGGCGCAGTCACAATGACCAATCCAATCATCATTGAGGGCGGGTTTGTACTCCCTCGTCCGCGGGCGACGGACCTCATTAAGAACGCATCGATCGCAGTGGCAGGTCCGCTTGTTGCCGCCATCGGCAGTTTGCCTGAGCTGAGCCGGCGATGGCCGAATGCCGAAATCATCCGTTATCCTGATTGCCTGTTGGTGCCGGGATTGGTGAATGCGCATCAGCATGGCCGAGGTCTCAGCCAGATCCAGCTCGGTTATCATGATGATTTCCTTGAACCGTGGATCGCGGGGCGGCGCGCCCGCGGCGCGCTCGACAGTCACATCGTGACGAAACTCGCAGCCGCAAGAATGATCGCCAATGGCGTCACCACCACAATCCATGCGAACTACAGCTATGGCACGGGCGATTACGAGCGCGAACTCCGCGGCCAGATCGCCGCCTATGATGCCGTTGGCATTCGCGCAACGCTTTGCGTCGGTGCCATGGATCGGGGCGGCACCGTCTATCCCCCGCACGAGGCCTGCTTTGTTGCCGGGCTCCCCGATGACTTAAAGAGCTGGGTGTCAAAGTCGCCCGCCGCCGCCTATGCCGGGGATGGTGCGGCGACGGTCGAACTCATGCATCGGTTGCGGCGCGATTTTGCGTCCCATCCCCGAATCCGCTTTTGCTACGGACCGGCCGGGCCGCAATGGGTCTCGGACGATCTTTGGCGGCTCATTGCCCGTGACGCACGCGATAATAGTATTGGCATTCATCTGCATGCGCTTGAGTCGCCGGCGCAGAAGGCCGCGGCTTCCGAGCTCTTTCCACATGGTACCTTTACGCATCTGGACGATCTCGGGGTGATGACCCCGAGCACCGTAATCGCTCATGGGGTCTGGGTCGACGACGCGGATCTGGCAGTTCTCGCGCGCACCGGCGCGACCGTCGTCCGCAACCCGGGATGCAATATCCGTATGCGGAACGGCATTGCCCCGTTGGCACGCTATCTGCGCCGAGGCGTCAGGGTCGCAATCGGTACGGACAATTGTTCAATGAATGATGACGAGGACTTGCTTGCGGAGCTTCGCCTTGCCGGGCATCTTGCGCGCGAGCCTGATTGGAATGGGCCGCCGCCGCCCAGCATTGATGATCTGCTTGCCATGGCGACCGTCAACGGCGCCGCGGCCGCGCAGTTTGGCGACGAGATCGGCGTTTTGGAGCCGGGACTGCGCGCAGACATTGTCGCATTCTCATTGCATCGCACCGGGCATCCGTATCTTGATCCGGACATGCCGCTGCTGGAGGCATTTGTTGCCCGGGCACAAGGCTCCGACGTGCGGATGACCATGGTCGATGGCCGCGTGCTTTACCGCGATGGTCGATATTCGGATGTTTCGCTGGACGAATTGGAAGGACAAGCCGCGGCCGCGGCCGAGGCCGCGCGAGCGCCGCGCAATCTGGCCGATTCGGATCGAACACAAAGGTATCGCCAATATCTTTACGACCATTACCAGCAACTCACCGATAGGACTGCGGGCGCCCTCAACCAGAAAGCAGGACGGAATTGATGTCGACCGCTTCCAACCCTCGCGCCAAGTTCGTGATGTCGAGTGAGCATGCCAAACTCACGCCGCCCAACGGCAAGCCATTCATCGTCGTCGTGGTCGTCAATATTGAGTATTGGCCATACGATCAACTAACGCCGCGAAGCATTGTGATTCCGCCGCACGGCCGGACACACGTGCCCGACCTGCCGAATTTCTGCTGGTCGGAATATGGCAATCGGTGCGGGATGCCGCGTCTGCTGGAGCTGTTCAGCGATTGCCAGATCCCCGTCAACGCCAGCATCAATGCCAATGTCCTCGATGTCTACCCCTCGCTTGCCAAAGCTGTCCTCGATGCCGGCTGGGAGTTTGTCGGCCACGGAATGCACCAGCGTGCGCTTGGCGCTGACAGCAATGAAAGCGAATTGATCAATATGGCTTTGGCGCGGCTTGAGGCCTTCACCGGCAAACGCCCGCGCGGCTGGATGAGCCCGGGCTGGTCCGAGACATTCGACACGCTCGATTATCTCAAGTCGCAGGGGATCGAATATGTCTTTCAATGGGTGATCGATGACATTCCGACGCGGCTGACGACACGCTATGGGCCGATGGTTTCGCTACCCTACGGCCTCGATCTCAACGACAGCGTGGTCTATGCGATCGAAAAACACGCGTCGGCCGAAATGCGGCTACGGATGTTTGAAACAATCAAGACGTTCGCGCGTGAGATCGACCGACACGGCCAGCCGCGTGTCCTGACCATTCCGCTTCATCCGCATCTATCGGGCGTGGCGCATCGCATCAATTTCGTGCGGGAGGTGATCGACACGCTCGGCGAGCGGCAGGATACGATCTTCATGAGTGGAAGCGAGGTTCTGGACTGGTACCGGTCTGTCTCGCCGGACGGTTCGAGTTGATGTTGCCGAACGACGATGCGCTGCAGGCAGGCCTCGCGCTCGCCCGGTCATTGTTTGACGAGATCGGCGCTCGCACCTTCGATGGCGTCGGATTTTCTCGCCCTGCCTATGGAGAGGGTGAGCAGATTGCCCACGACATCGTAGCCGCGGCCGCGCGCGACCTTGATCTCGCAATCGACAAGGATGCAGCACTCAATCTTGCCATGACGCTCAAAGGCCGCGAACCGGATCGCGCCGCGCTTGTCCTTGGATCCCATCTCGATGCCGTCCCGCAGGGTGGCAATTTTGACGGCCTTGCCGGGGTTCTCGCCGGGCTCGCGTGTCTCGCTTCATTTCGCGCCGCCGGAATTCGTCCGGTTCAAGACGTAACGGTGATGGCGATCCGCGCGGAAGAAAGTGCGTGGTTCGGAGCGCAGCATATCGGTAGCCGGGCAATGCTCGGCACGCTCGATGAATCCATTTTGGACGAGGCAAGGCGCGTCGATAGCGGCCGTACGCTGCGTGATCATATGTGCGAAGCCGGTGCCGATGTCTCGAAGATAAAGCTGCGACATGCCTTGCGAGACCTTCATCAGCTCCGGGGTTTTATCGAGCTTCACATCGAGCAGGGCCCGACTTTGGTCGCGCGCGGTCTGCCGCTTGGCATCGTCACCGGGATCCGCGGTAACCGACGCTGCCGAAGAATTATCTGTCGAGGCGACTACGGCCATTCCGGGACCGTTCCGCGCGCTCTGCGCCATGATGCCGTCGTTTCGACCAGTGAGCTTGTGACGCGAATGGATGACCTGTGGGGTCGGATCGAAGATGAGGAAGGCGGAGATCTGGTGATGACATTCGGCCGGTTCATGACAAATCCGGCGGCGCATTCCGTGACAACGGTCCCCGGTGAAGTCGAATTTTGTTTTGATGTCCGCAGCCATTCATCGGAGCTTCTCAAGCGCTCGGAAAACGCTTTGCTGCAAACTATGGACGAGATAGCCGAGCGCCGAGGCGTTTCGTTTGAGCACGACCCCTTTTCTGGAGACAATCCGGTCATCATGGATGCCGCGTTTCAGAACATTCTTCTAGATGGTTGCCGGCAGCTTGGCATTCCCGTGACGTCGCTCGCCAGTGGCGCGGGTCATGATGCCGGAGACTTCGCGGACGCTGGCGTTCCGTCGGCCATGATCTTCGTACGTAATGAGAATGGTAGTCACAATCCTGAGGAGGCAATGGAGTTTTCAGATTTTGCTCAAGGAGTGCGCCTCATGACGTATTTCGTTGCTGCATTGAATCAGACTTGATTCGATGATTGCTCACTCCGCAGCGATCGATTCCGGCTCTAGCAAGAGCGGGACGCGGTACAAGTTAAACACGCCCGCGCTGGTGCTCGACCTCGATGCATTCGAGCGCAATCTTGCTTCCATGGCGGCCGCGATGCGCGGCTTTGGCCGCAATTTGCGACCGCATGCTAAGTCTCACAAATGTACACGCATCGCACAGGCGCAGGCTGACGCCGGTGCTGTCGGACTGTGTTGCGCGACGCTTGACGAAGCTGAAATCATGGCAGCCGCGGGGATACGCGGAATTCTGATCACGTCGCCGGTGACCACGGAAATCAAGATCCTACGTCTTGTTGATCTTGTGCGCCGGGGCGCCGACGTCATGATCGTTGCCGATCATGCCAGCAATGTTTCGGCCCTCGATCATGCAGCGCAAGCTGCCGGCATTCGGCTGCCGGTCCTGGTTGACGTGGAACTCGGGTTCGGCCGAACAGGCGTTCTGACCGTTGATGCCGCGGAAACGCTTGCGCATCAGATCAAGACCAGCGCGGCTCTCACCTATAAGGGCCTTCAGGCTTATGGTGGTCATCTCCAGCACATTGCCGACTACGCAAGACGGCGAGCATTGACGGAACAGGCGCATCGCTTCGTCGCTACGATCGTCGACCGGCTCGTTGCGTCCGGCCTGAGGCCGCAATTGATAAGCGGTGGCGGCACCGGGACTTCCATGATCGATGGCCGAACCGGCCCGCTGTCGGAGATCCAAGCGGGCTCCTACATATTCATGGACGCAGAATATGAGGCGATCAGCTACGGTGAAGGTCAAGTTTGGCCGTATGAATGCGCGCTGTTCGTCCAGACGGCGGTGATCAGTGCCAATCAGGCCGGTGCTGTTACGACCGATGCCGGTACCAAGGCATTTGCCTTGAACGGTCCGATACCGCGCATCGTCACGCCTGGCCTTGAGAACGCCGCGTATGAATATGCCGGCGACGAACACGGACGGGTGCGGTTGGAACCCGGCATGCCGACACCGAAACTTGGTGATCGAATAGAATGCGTGGTTCCGCACTGTGACCCGACTGTCGTTCTCTATGACGCATTCCACTGCGTTCGCGGCGACAGCATCGTTGATGTATGGCCAATCGGCGCCCGTGGCCGGCTTGTCTTGGCCCCGTAAAACGGTGCCATGTCGTGCGGTCGATGCAGGTGCATGGGATGGGCGGGCCCGCGAGCTCGGCGCGAACCTGCCGTCCGCCGACCGCGGCAGGGCGGACACTGACACGTTTCTCAGCCACCGGTCAGGATCCTTGCGTTCGCAGCGTCTTCGTCTTACGTTCTGGCTATCGATCAAGTCAGGGTATGACGATGCCGGAAACCGCCACCCTCTCCGCGAAGTTCCAGATCTCGATCCCGAAAGCGATCCGCGCGGCGCAGCGCTGGGAGGCGGGGCTGACCTTCGCCTTCATCCCAAAGGGCACGGGAGTGCTTCTGGTCCCGGTACCGGAACGCGAGCGCCTGAAGGGCCTCGCGAAGGGCGCCTCACCGAAGAAGTATCGCGATCGCGCCGACCGCTTCTGATGATCCTCGTCGACACCTCGGCCTGGATCGAGTGGCTGATCGGCTCGCCGACCGGCGAGAGGCTGGCCGGTGATCTGCCCGAGCAGGGCGTCTGGCTGGTTCCGACCATGGTCCAGCTGGAGCTCGTCAAGTGGCTGACCCGCGAGGCGGGCGAGGACGAGGCCGATCAGGTGATCGCCTTCACCCAGGTCTGCCAAGTCGTCCCCCTCGACACGGATATCGCACTGGCCGCGGCGCAGGCCTGCCGGGAGCACAAGCTGGCGACCGCGGACGCCATCGTCTTCGCGACTGCCCACACACGAAGTGCCACGCTGCTGACCTGTGACACGCACTTCGAAGGTCTGCCTGGTGTGACGTTGATCAAGAAGATCAAGCGCTGAACCCGGGCTTGTCGTGTTCGGCCATCCGTGCTCGACCGGATCTCTGTAGGGGCTCCGCCGACACCCAGAACTGAGCGCTTCAAGAGGTACAAGCCGGAAGAGGAGGAAGAAGATGACGCCAAATGTACGCTCGGTTCCTGCGCTACGCCTGTCTCGCCCGACGCCGAGTTGATTGCTCTGGGGAGGGAAGTGGAGTTACTGATAGTCACAGCTTTCGACGCTTGGGCAATCCATACTCCCCGCGTCTGCGAGGCGGACCGGGAAGTCGAAAGGCAATTCGGTCGGGAAGTGCGCTTCTTACCAGTAGATAGTCCAGCAGCTCGCGCGCTCGATGAGATAACAAAGGCAAACGGCGCAGATGCTGCCATCGCACGGCACTCCGCGTGTCATAAACGGATTAAGTCTCTCGCTGAACGAGCAAGGAACCTATTGGCGCAGACATTGGCGGGGCTGCGCGCTAAGGCGCTTCTGGTGTGGTGGGAGGCTGCACCTATTAGCACAGACTGTCCGGCGGATTGGCAGTGGCCAGACGATGGCGGAGCTACATATTCGCTTTTCTGTGCCGTGGCGGAATGGACCGGTCTGAAGGCAATGGTCGACCATTATGAGGACGAGTTTGCCCTGGCGGCCGAGAAGATCGAGCGGGCCTATAGGGACAGCGGCCGAACCATTGCCGCCTGAAAATCCGCCAATTGGCGGATTTTGCCACGCTCGCCCGGCGACGGCCGGGCGGGTTTTCGCTCCAGAGAAAAAAAACGGGCCCGGGTCAACATCGATGGCGTCGGCTTCGTGCCATCCGAAGGTAATCCGCCAGTTGCCGCTGGCCTCGACCGCGCAGCGGCCCTTGTCCTTGCCTTTGAGCCGGTGAAAGCAAAATCCGGGAAGGCTCAGTCCACGTCCTAGTTCAAGCCACGGGCCACAGCCATGACGGCAATCGACTACGAATCGGAATACGACAACCGCGCCCGAGTGCCGGAGCATCCGCAGATCATCGCGGAGTGGGAGGCAGATGCTGCCGCCTATCGTGCCGTGGCGATCGAGGATGGCCGGGCAGAACTTGGAATCAGCTACGGCCCGACGGCGCGACAGACTATTGACCTGCTGGCGCCAAAGGAAGGCGGCGCGACGCCGCTCGCCATGTTCATCCACGGCGGCTATTGGCGCTCGCTTGAGGCCTCAACGTTCAGCCATATGGCGCGCGGCTTGAACGGCCACGGCATCACTGTCGCCGTGGTCGACTACGATCTTTGCCCCCAGGTGCGGATTGCCGATATCATCAACGAGATGCGGCGCGCATGTCTTTATCTGTGGCGCCGGTTTGGCCGCAAGGTAACGGTCTATGGCCATTCGGCGGGCGGGCATCTTGCGGCCTGCATGCTCGCGACCGACTGGAAAGAGGTCGCAACGGACGCGCCGTCAGACCTTGCGCCGGGCGCTTGCGCATTCTCCGGATTGTTCGACCTGTGGCCAATGACCCAGGTCGCCATGAATGCGGATTTCGGGCTCGATGAAGCCTCAGCACGCGAGATTTCGCCGCTGTTCTGGCCGGTGCCGGCCGGTCGCATCTTCGATACCGTCGTCGGCGGCGAGGAATCAAGCGAGTATCTGCGACAGAGCCGGACCATTACCGAGCAATGGGGTGGGGCTGGCGTGACAACCCATTGCAACGTCGTCGACGGCAAAAACCATTTCACCATCATCAAAGCTCTGAGTGAACCGGACAGCGCCGTGGTCAAACGGATCGCATCATTGTGCTGACGCCGGACCGCCGCTCTTGGCCAATGACGATTCGGCATGACGGAAAAGGACCGCCGCAGACGACTTGCTCAGTAAGCTGGGCTCAGATGCGAACCATGGTTCGGATCATCTTGAGGGCACTTCGATTTATCATGATTTCGCGGGTGCGCGTTAGCGGGTGAGCTGCAAGCTCGGCTTTTCTTAATGGGATGGGTTGGTCCGGCGTCTGCGGCATCCGTTTGGAGCTTTTTGCGGACGCGGCGGGCGGATTCCTTCGGTCAGGCGGCGGCTATCCTTTCAAGCGTCGCCAACCGGCGGATGTTGTAGACAAGGTTCTGCAGCCCGATTTTGGCGCGTGCCCGGATGGTCCCGATGGTGCGCACCAGCTGGCCGCCGGGCGCGGTCTGCTGCGCGGCGAACACGTGCTCGACGCGCACGCGGATGCGGCTCTTCGCCCGGTTCGCCGCCTGTGCCGCCGCGGACAGCGGACGGCCGCGCATGCCGCGCACGCAGATGCGGCTGCGCAAGCCGCGCGCGGCCAGCTTCTCCTCGACCTCGGCCGACCGATAGGCGCTGTCGGCGAACACCTCCGTGCTGGTATTGCTGTCGTCCAGCAGCGTCTCCAACTCGCGGCTGTCGTGCACGGCGGCGTCGGTCACCTGGTAATCCCGGATCAGCTTGTGCACCTTGTCGACGTTCACGTGGTTCTTGTAGCCGAAGAAACTCTTGCCGTGCTTCTTGGTCCAGCGCGCGTCCTTGTCCTTCTGCCGGTTCTTGGCCGGCTGTTGCTCCCACTGCGCCGGCGTCTCGCCGCGCTTCACCGTCGCGTTCTCCTCGCGGCTGTTGCGCTGCTTGGGAACCGGCACGATGGCGGCGTCCACCATCTGACCACCGCGGGCGAGGTAGCCCTTCGCATTCAGATGCTGATTGAACCGGTCGAACAATGTCTCGACCAGTCCGGCCTGCGCCAGCTTCTCACGGAACATCCACAGCGTCGTGCCGTCGGGCACGTCGTCCTCGAACGCAAGGCCGAGAAACCGCGTGAACGACATCCGGTTGCGCACCTGATACTCGATCTGCTCGTCCGAAAGGTTGTACAGCGATTGCAGGATCAGCATCCGCAACATCAGGATCGCGGCGAACGGCTGGCTCTTCTTCATGTCCTCGGGCGTCAACACCACCGCTTCGATGTCGGCCCGAAAACTCTCCCAGGGAACCAGCGCCGCGATCGCCTCCAGCGGATCGCCCTTCTGCGAAAGCACCGCCAACCGCCTCTCCGCGTCGAAAAACCCCGGCTGCCTCATCGTCCCGCTCCGCAGAATCACATCCTCACAAACGAGACTCGCACACCATCGTGCCGCAGCCAATTATTCGAGGTTCCCTTGAACTGGAAGGACGGACGCGCATGTCACGAAGAGCGACCGCGACTTCCGGGAGGCGGTCATTGCGGCGGCCGATGACTCGTTTTTGTCGCCTTGGGGGACTGATTGGGGGACCGAAATAGTGTATTAGGAATTTAATGACGAATAATAAAAAATTTAAATGATAATACTGGCGGAGGGAGTGAAACTGGCATCCAACATTCTCCGCGAGTGGGGAGAAGCGGCGCAGGTCGCTGCAGATGCAAGCGCTGCAGCCTCGCCAGCCGAGGATTTTCAATTTGCGGAGGGGTTTGGAACACTGGCGACCGCGATGTCCACGCGTGGGCGCACGCCATCATCCTGTCGGTCGATCAGAAACTCAGGCAGGTGGCTTTCGACGCACAGATTGGCGGACATGCCGGCCAAGATGATCTGCTCGATACCCCGCTTGCGCAGTTGCAAGGCAAAATCGTTACTATTTGGCCCGTATACCTTGTGTGGCGAAACGACCACGATCTTGCCGTTCTCGAAGTATGGCCTGTATCGCTCAAGCCAATCTGCGCCGGAATCGGTAAACCCGTCGAGGCTAAGTGGATCATCCTTGCGATCGAACATGTTGATTGAGTGCATGACTTTCTCAAGGATCCCTTCCACAGGCCAGCAGCGGTCATGCGAGTAGTAGTAGTAGTGCGGCGAGGCAAACACCGGCAGGTCAGTTTCTCTTGCGGTTTTGAAAAGCCTTTTAAGATTGTCGACTACGCCGTGTTCGGCGACGCTATCCCCCACGGCGCCCCACGTAACACCGCCCTCCAACAGGAAGTCGTTCTGTGGACCGATGACGACCAGCGTGGCTCGTCCCCTTCGCAATTCCATTGTGCTGGGCGGTAGAGTTGGCGCGTCCGGTTCGGCATAGGGGTCGCAGTTGTTTGGTTCGGACATGGTTTGCTTCCTTGTCTGGTGTTGCGCTCAACGGTTCGTTATCACGCTGCCGTCGACGGGTAGAACGGCGCCGGTGATCTACGATGCTCTATCGGAGGCCGAAAACATGAGCCCGCCGACTACGTCTCGCGGCTGCTCGCATGGTCTGATCTCGCCCTCCGGTATGGTCGAGTTGGACGGGAGACATGCCATGGCTCGGAACAAGAACTCTTACAGGATTCCGACGTTTCAGAATCTGACCCTGATTTGGCAAGCCGTTGTCGAATATGAAATGGGGTTTTTTCATAAGCTAGTGATGCGGCACCAACGCTTGGGCTCGTCTCATTGTGTTGGTGCCGCATTACAGAGCATCGGATTAGCTAGTGTTCCGACTCTGACGGTCTGGGATCGGGCCGTCAGAGAAGGAAACACTAGCGACCAGCTTCGTCTCGAACTCGGGCCGGCGTGACGCCGACCTCGCGGCGAAACGTCGTCGTCATGTGGCTTTGGGAGGAGAAACCGGTTGCATAGGCGACGTCGGCGATCGGCTGATCCGTGATGCTCAGCAGGGCGCGCGCGGTCTCGATGCGACGGGCCAGCACATACTGGTGCGGCGGTTCACCGACCTTACGCTTGAAGGCCCGGCCGAACCGGTGGGTCTCGACGCCGGCGAGCCCCGCCAGAACTTCCAGTGAAAGGTTGGCGTCAAGATTGGCGTCGATATAGTCGAGGATCGGGCGCAGAACGCGATCGTCGAGAGTCATGCCGCGGCGGGTCGCCTGCTGGCGGGGCGGCAGACGCAACATCTCTACGATCAAGACGAAACCGAGCGCTTGCAGGTAGTCTTGCGACACGGTCTCCGCGCGCATACGGCGGCGCAGACGCCGGGCGAGTTCCGTCGTAAACGGCTTGGGACCTCCGATAATCACGCGGGATTCGAGAAGGTCCGGCGGGGCTTGCAACGCCGCGGCGATGTCGGGTTTCAGCTTCTCGAGTTGAAACGTGAAGGCGAGTACCTCCGGCGCCGAGTTGGATTGGCCGCGTAACAGGAAGTTGGCAGGCACGACGATATGTTCATGGGGCGGCCGCTCGTAATGCCGCAGCCGGTGACCCGCCAGCGAGCTCGATCCCTCGTCGGTGCTGAAGCTGATCGTGGCGAGCGTCTTGGGTAGTTTCACATTGAAGCTGCGTTCGCCCGCCGGCACGTGCTCGACGGAGAATTTTTCCAAACGAATACGCCGACGCCATTGCGGCACGCTGGCTTGCGGCGGCGCGTTGAGGCTCCTCACCTGTCGGTCCATCCCGACCTCCCATACCAGCAGCGGTTCATGGGAATCCCATCGGAAAGGTCGGGGTTGAACAGCGCAGTTGCCATTGCCGAAGCGCAGGAATCTGAAATGCCGAACGGTGAAAAATCCCAAGCCGGACATCAACATTATTCGAAGGCCAGCGAGGCTAACTCGGTCGAACCGCCCCCTTCAAGCCCGTCAGATCGAAACCTGACGGGCCGCATGGGCCCGAAAACGAGGAGCAATCGTGCCATGGCAAGCACCCCGATCACCCGAGGCGCCCATCACATCGGCCTCACCGTTCCGGATCTGGCCGGAGCTCGCGCCTTCTTCGTCGACACGCTGGGATTCGATCAGGTCGGCGAGAAGCCCGACTACCCGGCCGTGTTCGTGAGCGACGGCACCACAATGATCACCCTGTGGCAGGCCGACCCTGCCAACGCAGTTCCGTTCGACCGCAAGAACAATGTCGGCCTGCACCACTTCGCTCTGAACGTCGAGAACTCGAACGCGCTCGACGAGTTGTACCATAAGCTCGACACCACCAATGGTGTCGACATCGAGTTCGCGCCGGAGCCGCTTACCGGCGGACCCACCAAGCACATGATGTGCTTCATCCCCGGCGGCATCCGCATGGAGTTCATCGCGCCGGGCGGCTGAACGGCCGGCGTTCGAGAACGAAGGAGGTAATCATGACACACGCAACTCTGACCCCGACAGATCGTGCGGCGGCTGTCGGGACCGCCGCCGACCAAGTCTCGCGCGTTGGCCGCTATGTCACGCTGTACGCCCTCGTTCTGGTGTTCGGCTGGATCGGGGCGATGAAATTCACCGCGTACGAAGCCGAAGCCATCGAAGGCCTCGTCGCCTCGAGCCCGCTGCTCTCCTGGCTCTACATGGTCCTCGATCAGCGCGGCGCTGCCAATCTGATCGGCGTTGTCGAGATCTCGGCGGCCGTGCTGCTCGCCGTCCGGCCGTGGTCGGCGATCGCAGGCGCATTCGGAGCTTTCATCGTCATCGCCACGACGGCGGTCACCTTGACGTTCGTGTTCACCGCTCCCGGCTGGGAGTCGAGCTTGGGCGGCTTCCCGGCGCTGTCGGTGGTGCCGGGGCAGTTCCTGCTCAAGGACGCCGTACTTTTTGGGGCCGCCTTGTGGATCCTCGGCGACGCCTTGCGGGAGCTGAGCGCCGCCCGCTGACGTTCGCCCGCAAGGTCGTCGACAAACGCGGCTTCGTCAGCGAGGACGACATCACAGCGGTGCGCGCCGCCGGTCACGACGACGGCGCCGCCGCCGAGATCATCGCCAACGTCCTCGTCAATATCTTTACCAACCATCAACCACGGCGGCGAGAGCGAGATCGAGTTTCCGAAGGTCGAGCGCGCTTGGGCGAAGGCGGCCTGAACGAAGCCACGGCGGTGCGCCGACCCGGCGTTCCGCCGCTTCAAGCTTGGGGATCGAAACGGAAACCGGCCATGATCAAGCTCGATTTCAATCCACCGCGCGGCGCGACTCCCATGTCCCCGGACGAGGATCCACCCCTGTCCCCGTTTCACGCGGGCGAACACTCCGTCCAGGGGCGCCTCGGCGTCCGCGACATCGAGACTTGGGCACGCAAGATCGTGTGCTCATATCTGCCGGAGCAGCATCGAGCCTTCCACACTGCGATGCCATTCCTCGTCGTTGCGGCGCGCGACGAGCATGGACGGCCGTGGGCGACCATTCTCGCAGGCCACGAAGGCTTCGTGCTTCGCGTGGATGAAGCAAATGGCATTCGTCGCATACGATCAGTCCGAGATCAGCGAAGGCAATCAGACATGCAGGAGCCCCCGGCAAGGCTCATTTGAATTTGCCTCGATGTCAGAGCGGGAATGGCGTCTAGAGCGCGATTGCTTTGGGCTGATTCAATCGCGTCCTTTTTCTCTTTGTTTGGCCGCACGATCTTTTACGAAAAGTCTGCCAACTTTTCGGGATCATGCTCTAGCCACGCCGGCTCAAGGTGGTGCGCACGGTGTCGAGTGTCACAAATAGCTCCACCACCATCCTCGACCGTTGCTCTTCAAATCAGCGAACCATCGGCAGATGGGGTAGAGCATAATGAGCACCAGAACCCAGACGAGATAAACGCCTAGTAGGCTAAAGCCGAGCTCAGGTGTGCGTACTATGTCGCCCGTCATCAAGAAGGCGGTTGCGACGGCGAGTAAATGAATCAGGTAGATGTGGATGACGTAGTAGAAGAGGGGAACCTGTCCGAATACGGATAGGAACTGTGTGAATGAGCCTCGCGTGCGCTCAAAGGACGCGAGCAGCATCAGCGCAGGTCCTAGCGTCATCATAAGATAGAGCAGAGATGGCGGGTACTTCTCGCAATTGAGGAAGGACAGAACGGTCTCAAGCCAGGTTTCCTGAACGGCCCATGTAGCCGGATCACCGTAAATGTTGGTGGCACGAAGGACTATGAAACCAAGGGTGATCGCTGCGCCAAGGCGGAGCAAGACCCGTTGCCGGGAGCGGGTCTCTAGCTGCATCACCGGACCAAGCAGATAGCCGGCAGCCATTACGCCGATCCAGGGGACTAAAGGGTATAGGACATAGAAGGTCGCCTGATCGCCGAGATGTATGCGACCCGGTTCATGAAGAACACGCCAAGCCCATGCCGCTTCGCCGAGTTCGTGTGCTCGGATCGAGTCGAACAGATTGTGCCCGGCTATAATGAGAAGGGTAAGTCCCGCAATGAGCCAGCGGGGCAGCCAGACGATTGCCGATAGCGCGATCATGGAGCTGCCGATGGCAAAGATGATGCCACCGGTCATTCGGAGAACATCGAAGTCGAACCCCCAGCCGAACTTGATGAGTGTTAAATCAATAAGGATCAACCAAACGCCTCGGGTAAGTAGGAAGCGACTCAAGTCGCCAACTGTCCTTTCGCGCCCATACAGAAAAGCCGAAAGCCCCGAGAGAAAGATGAAGGTTGGCGCGCAGATGTGGGTTGCCCAGCGCGTAAAAAACAGCGCGGGTTCGGTCACGTCGCGAGGATTGAATCCAGTATTGCTGAAGAAATCACGCGTGTGGTCCAAGGCCATGATGGCCATAACGAGCCCGCGCAGAATATCGACGGAAGCGATGCGCGTAGATCTCTCAGAGGCTGCAGCTGCGGATCCCATCAAGCCGGTTGGTCCTGCGGATCGGGAGACAGTGTTGGGGGCCATCAAAGACGCCACCTTATTGCGGGACTAGGCGTTACCTTACCTATGATAGATTTACCGGTCCGAGAGAACAGCTTTCCGGCTTAAAGCAGACATCTCGGATCTCCAAGCCGATGTCAGCTCATGACCCTTAGAGCATGATCCCGAAAAGTTGCAGACTTTTCGGACAAGATCATGTGACAGAACAAAGAAGATTAGAGCGCGATCGATTCAAGCAAAATGAATCGCGCTCTAGATCATAAGGTCGCCCGAGCTGTCTTACGACCAAGCCGCAGATGCAGAGCGAAGACGGCCAAGAAGACGACCAGTCCGACGATGTGCTGGAGCACATAACCCGGCCACAGCAGCGCCAGCGCAGACCCGAGCAAAGCAAGGCGCAGTCCGATGTTGACCGGGCGTTCGAGATACCCCTCGAGAACCCCTGCCAAGGCGTAAATCCCGACCAAGCCGAAGGCGAAGACCGACAGCACCTCATACCAGCTGCCGCCCAGGAAATGCGTATAGGCGAATAGCAAAGGCACGATGTAGAGACCCTTGGCGACCTTCCATGCGGTAAAACCGGTGGCCATCGGAGGTGTCTTGGCGATCGCTGCGGCAGTGAACGCGGTCAGGCAAACTGGCGGTGTGACGTTGGAGTCCTGACTGAGCCAGAAGATGATCATATGCGCCGACAACAGTGCGAGTGTCAGCGTCTTCGCGGTGAGAATTTGATCGCGCGACGCGTTCACCAGATCGATTGGCACTTTGTCCAGGAGTGCTTTTGCCGCCTCGTAGGACATTGGCTGGCCGAGCGTTTCGGCGAGCTCCGGAGCGGCGATCAGCAGGATCGCCTTGGCATCCTCGGGCACCGCCCCGGATGCGATGACGTCGATGATCTCAAGGTTGGAGATCAGATTATAGAGCGCCGGCGCGGACAGGATGCCGAGCACGATATAGGCCGCCGTGACCGGCAGGCCCATCCCCAGGACGAGCGATGCCAGGGCGATCAGGATGAAGGCGATCAGCAGGCTGTCGCCCGCCCAAGTGGTGATCATCAGCGAGAAGGTGTTGCCGATGCCGGCCGTGGCGATGACGTTGACGATCAGCCCGACGCTGCATAGCAGGATCGCAGTCGTGATCATGTTGCGCGCGCCGAGCGCCAGGGCCGCAACGATGGCCTTCGGGCCCATCTTGTTCGGCGTCAGCCAGGATGCGACGATAACCGCCAGGATCGATATGCCTGCGGCATAGGTCGGCGTCAGCCCGTAGATCAGCAGTCCGATTAGGACCGAAATCGGCAAGAGGAACGGCAGGCCTCCCTTGCGCAAAACCTCGCCTGCCTTGACACCCTCCTCATCAATGACAGCGAGGCCGGACTTCTTGGCCTCGATGCGAACGAACATGGCGACAGAGGCGAAATAGAGAATCGCGGGCAAGACGCTGACGGCAACGATCGTCGCGTAGGGGATCTGCGTGTAGCTCGCCATCACGAAGGCGCCCGCGCCCATGATCGGTGGCATCAGCTGGCCCCCGGTGGAGGCGGCTGCCTCGACAGCGGCAGCGAACCGAGGCGGGAACCCGGCCTTCTTCATCAGGGGAATCGTAATGACGCCGGTAGAGGCGGTATTGGCGACGGCCGAGCCGGAGATCGTTCCTGTCAGCCCGGAGGCGATGACAGCGACCAGGCCGGGCCCACCGACGGTCTTGCCCGCGGCCGCGCGCGCCAAGTCGATGATGAAATCACCGGCGCCAGAGCGCAATAGGAAGGCGCCGAAGAGAATGAACATGAACACAAAGGTTGAGGAAATGCGGGCGATGTTGCCGAACAGGCCATCATCGCCATAGATGCTTCGAAACAAAATCGTTTCCCAGGACAGGCCTGAGAATTTGAACACGCCGCCGATCAGGCTGCCCCACCAGCCCAAATAAGTGAGCGCCAGGATGATCAGGATCGGGATGATCCAGCCCGTGGTGCGGCGCGTGAACTCGATGGCCGAGAGGATGAGCGCGATCCCCAGCACCCACTCGATCGGATTGAGCCGCACGCCGCGGGCGTAGATGGCGTCCTCGGCCGCAACCATGTAGATCGCGGCGAAGGCGGCGATCAGGCCAATGGCAATGTCGACCGCGAGAACGAAACGCCCGCCAGCCACCGTCCTCCATCCGCACATGGGAAACAGCAGCGCACAGAGCAGCGCGAAACCGGCGTAATGCAACCCATTCTGCAGCAGCTGCGGCAGGATGGTCAGCACATTGAAGTAGATGTGCAGCACAGAGATCCCGACACCCAGGGCGACAATCACGTTGCCGAAAATGCCAGTCTCGCTGCGTAAGAACGTTTCGTGCTCGTCGGTCTTAGAGGCAGGGCCGCTGGGGGCGCTCATCCGGCTGTCCCGCTGCACAATTTGGCCAAGACCTTACACGTCAACGCAAAGCCGGCCCGGCGGCATGCGCCGGGCCCTTAAGCACCATCAGTCGGTTGGCGTGCTACTTCGCCACCGACTTGTCTGGAATGGCAAGGCCGACCTCCTTGAAGTACTTCGCGGCGCCCGGATGCAGCGGCACCGGAAGGCCGGCGATGGCACGCTTGATGTCCATCGCCTTGGTTGCCTTATGAATGGAATTGAGGAACGGCAGGTTCTCATAGATGGTCTTGGTAATCTGATAGACCGCGTCCTCGTCAACGTCGGCACGCACGGCCAGGAAGTTCGGCTGCGCGATTGTGTTCACATCCTTGTCGACGCCCGGATACGTTCCCGCCGGGATCGTGTACTCGGTCCACAGACCCAGGCCGCCATCGGCCTTCTTGGCTTGCTCAGAGGTGAAGTTCAGCAGCTTGGCGTTGTCACCCATCGCCGCCAAGACCTTGGTGACCGCGCTGGTCGGCACGCCGGCCGGCGTTCCCATCCCGGCGACCTGCCCGTTCTGCAGCGCATCTCCGCTCGGGCCGTATCCGACATAGACAAGTTCGTAGTCCTTATCGATGTCGATTCCCAGATTACCGAGGATCATCCGGTTGGACCCGATCGTGCCCGAGTTCCGTCGGCCCATCGCCATCTTCATCCCCTTCAACCCGGCAAGGTCGGCTACGGTCCCCGTCTTCGTGTACTTTGAGGCGATCGTGAACTGCTCGACATTCTGCCAAAGCATAGTGACCGAGCGCATCTCTTTCTGTGGCCCATCGGCCTTCACGGGGCCGGTGCCGTTCCAGGCGTAATAGCCGTACAGACCCTGGAGAATCGCAAACTGCGCCTCGTTGTCGCGCAGCAGTTTCACGTTCTCGCCGGAGCCGGCCGAGTTGATCGCCGACATGTTGATCTTCAGCTTAGGCTGGAGCTTAACTTTGACAAGGGTAGCGAGTGCCACGCCGACCGGATAGTAGGTACCGCCCGTACTAGCGGTAGCGAGCAGATAGCTGCGCTCTTTGGCGGCATGTCCAGGCGTGGACGCGACCAAAGCTACGCTGAATGCGGCGGCAACCGAGGCGTGCGCAAGCAAGCGCGTGACCTTCATGGCATTTTCTCCCTGTCACCGGCAACCGTTCTGGGTCGGCTTTGTTGCAAAATAGGGCTGCGAGGTAGCCTGGCACAGTTACGACCAAAACCCAACTCAATGCTCGTTGGATGCTTTGTGATGCAGCACCAACACAATGGGACGAGCCCAAGCGTTGGTGCCGCATCACTAACAATCGGCTCACAGCCATCGGCGGATTCTTCCTTATCCTCGCCAGCCAACGACCAGTTCAGCCCTTGGCGGGACATCTTCTCATTCAACGTCGCCGGGGCATCTCCAACTCGGGCAAGTACACGTCATATACCTCCGCCCGATTTTTTCAGAGTATCGCAAACCTGTCCTTGTCGTAAATTTCATCCGGTTGGCCAGTGACGCAGAATCGAGTGACCTTGTCCGCCGATATTGTATGCTTTCAAACAGAGGGTTTGGGTCCGTTAGTGGCACGACTCGGTCTTCGGCGTACGGGCAGAGCGTGTCTGCTCTGCCCGCCAATTTCGGACCTCAACCTGCTCAGCAATCGCGAGCGCATCGTCAACCTCGATCCCAAGGTAGCGAACCGTGCTCTCGATCTTGGTGAGCCCGAGCAGCAGTTGGACAGCTCGTAGATTGCCGGTCCGGCGATAGATCAGCGTTGCCTTGGTCCGGGACCATCTTCGCCGCGACGTTGACGTCGATTGGCACTGTGAATTCGCGAGTCATGTCGTCACGGCCAGAACCTCGCCTCCTTTGATACGCATATTCAGGTCGCCGAACACCGCGCCGCCTGGTTTACAAGCTGCTTCTTCCAGACATAAATCTAATTCGGATGAACCTGATAGCGCTGCGCCAGATCGGCAGCCGTCGCCTTTTCCCGCAGTGCTTCCAGGGCGATCTTTGCCCCCAGCGCCGCGTCAATCTTCCCTCTCGTCCGCTGCGTCATCTTCCGCTCCGTCTGTCGTGACGGAACGGCTCCAAATCCAATCAGCCAACTGGTCCGATTCTCGGGGGCCACTACACTTGATTGTCAGAGATTGCGGGCCGAATGGGCAATGTGATGCGTACGATCAATCCACTCGGAGCCGCATCGTGGAGCGTGACCTCGCCACCGTGATCCTCAATGATCGCCTTGGCGATCGGCAGGCCCAGTCCGAAGCCGGCATTGTCTCGCAGCGCGCGCGCGGGATCACCGCGATAAAACGGCTCGAAGGCTTGCTGCTTCTGCTCGTTGCTTAATCCGGGGCCGTCGTCGATGATCTCGATGACGGCATGTCCGTTGTCGGCAAGCAGTCGGACTCTGACTTTTTCACCGTATCGGGTCGCATTATCGACGATATTGGTGACGGCGCGCGTAATCAAATCCGGGTCACAGACGACCGTGACATGACGCGGCCCCTCATAGATGACGTCTTTCCCGATGTCCGCAGATTCGTCGCACACTGTCTGAAGCAAGGACGACATGTCGACGTGGTCACGCTTGAGGCCACGTTTTTCCGCGTGTAAATACTCAAGCGCGGATTGCGTCATCGTCTCGTTTCATCTTCAGCTTCGGCGCGATTGTCGGGCTTTTCGTTGGCGCGATCGTCGTTGTGCAAATCCTCTCGACCGACGTGCAGGACCACCGCGCCGAATACGCGACTTTCAAGGCGATGGGGTTCACCGACCGCTATCTCCACGGGATCGTGTTTGAATAGTCGGCCATATTGACCGTGCTCGGCTTCCTGCCGGGTCTGCTGATCTCGCTCACCTTCCATGAAGTGGTTAGGCGCGGCATATCGATGCCGATCACCATGCCCTTCGAGCGGATCGCGCTTGTCTTCGCCCTGACCGCCGTGATGTGCGTCATCTCCGGCGCAATTGCGATGCGGCGCGTGCAAAAGGCCGATCCGGCGGAGGTGTTCTGATGTCGTCGCTGGGCAATGGCGCTACGATCGGATCCTACCCGGCGGATGCGCCGGCCGTCGCTGTCGCCAGTCTTTCGCACCGCTACGGTGAAGGCGAAACCGGGCGGCAGGTTCTGTTTCAGCTCTCCTTGACGGTCGCGCCCGGCGAAATGGTCTTCCTCATGGGGCCGTCCGGGTGCGGCAAGACAACCGTGCTGACGCTTGTTGGGGCACTGCGTTCGATCCAGGAAGGCTCAGCACGGATCCTCGGCCGCGAGCTGAACGGAGCAAGCGAACGCACCATGGTGGAGACCCGGCGGCGCATCGGGTTCATCTTTCAGAACCATAACCTCCATCGGTCGCTGACCGCGCTCCAGAATGTGCGCATGGGTCTTGAATCGCAGGGCGAAGCCGGTGCGCCGGACGCAACCGAACGCTGTCGCGACATGCTGGAGACGGTCGGCCTTGGCGATCACTTGCACAAGCGCCAAGACCAGCTCTCAGGCGGACAGAAACAACGCGTGGCTATCGCCCGAGCGCTTGTCTCAAAACCGCCGCTCGTGCTGGCCGATGAGCCCACGGCCGCGCTCGACAAACAAACCGGATACGACGTCGTCGCGCTCCTGCGCAGGCTTGGGCGCGAGCGCGGCATGACGGTGCTGATGGTGACGCACGATAATCGCATCTTCGACCTCGCCGACCGTATTCTCGAAATGGAAGACGGGTGTATCGTTTCGCAATATGTCGGCCGGAACGCGCCCGACCGTTGCGAGCACTCCCGGTGCGCGCAATCGCCCACGCAACCAGTCCCCACTGCCACTGTGAGCGCGAGCGCCCGGGAGGAGCCCGCTTGTGCGTAAAGTCGTCAGCGCTTTCCTAGCTGTCATCAGCGTGGGTGCGGCCGACGCAGAGCCGTCGCTCAAAGGTACCGACATTCCGCGCGCGGTCGCGGATGGCAAACCTTGGTCGGCGACAATGGCGAATGGACGCACAACGCGTATGGTCTTTCTCCCCGACGGTACAGGCAGATTCGACGGACCGATGCGGATGTCCATCGCGTGGCGCATCGAAGGAGATCGGCTGTGCGTGCGCATGGGTCTGATGCCGAGGTCGAGATGCGTGACCCTGCGGCGATCCGGCGTCGGTTATGAAGCCCATGAAGGGACGAAACGCGCCTTCAGCCTTTCCCGCTGACCTATCGGCACGTCGCACCGGCTTGGCGGTAACCGCCATAGAGGAGATCAGCCATGGTACGACCGAATTCCGTTGCGGTTACCGTTTTTCTGGTCATCATCGCGAGCTATGCCGACACGAGTTTCGCCGCCGATCCTGGTCCGGCCGCTCCGCTTCCAGTCGCGCCCGTATCCACTTCGCCAATCCCTAAGGGGCTTTATTTTGGGTCGCGCGTTGGTATCACGGCGCCAAGAAACACAAGCTTCGCTGTGTCAAAGGGCTCGCTTAGCTTTAATACGAGCTACGACGTGAACTCGTCCAAGGGTGCCATGCTCGGTTACCGCTTGGCGCCGGCCTTCGGTTCCGCCGTGTCCCCACGTATCGAGCTCGAAGGTGGTCTTGCCACCTTTTCCGTCGAGGCCCATTCCGTCAACGGCGTCTCAGTCGAATCAATTGACTCGTTTGGAAGCCTGAACACGACGACTGGTCTGGCCAACCTATATTGCGATATCAATCTTGGTCAGGCTTTCGGGATCGGGGGGGTCTTCTCGGCGCTACAGCCTTCGTCGGGGCCGGTCTCGGTATTGCCCATGTGACACTGGAAAAGCAGGGCGTTTCGGCGACTGGCGTCCTCATTGACGACAGCGACACTCGATTTGCCTACCAGTTTTCAGCCGGTATCGGCGTCGATCTCGCTCAACTCGGATTCGGGCCTATCGGCCCGATGAGAAACAGCACGATCGAAATCGGCTACCGCCGTTTCGAAGTGTCGGAGTTGACGTTCGCGGCGCGCGACGGAACGACGACCACGACCGAGCTATCGGCCGACCTGTTCACCGTCGGCTTCCGCCGGAACTTCTGAACCCCGAGATTCGAACTCACGACGTTTGCCTTCGGAGGAGATGCTCAACGACGAGCCAAGGAAGGGGCGAAGTTCAGAGGTTTGGAGAAAGACGGCCGGAGAGAGCGAATTTCGGGTCTCCGCTGGAGTCTCGCAGTGTAGAGGTTTACGGGCGAAAGCCCATGTTTCTTGCGGTTATTGTGTCCTGGCAAGCGGGCAGAGAACACTTGGCGTGCGGCGGTTGGCGGAGGGGGTGGGATTCGAACCCACGATACGGTTTCCCGTATACACGCTCTCCAGGCGTGCGCCTTCGACCACTCGGCCACCCCTCCGCAAGCTTCCGACCAGCCCCTCTCGCAAATCTCGTCAAGAAATGACGTCCATTGCGACGGCCAGCGGGTCGTTTTCTTTGCCTCCGACGCGCCGCTGCATCACCTCCGAGGCCGCCGCTGAATCACCTCCGAGGCCGCCGCTGCATCACCTCCGAGGCCGCCGCTGCATCCCCTCCGAGGCCGCCGCTGCATCGTGCATCGGCTCGCCAAACAATTCCTTTCGATCATCGGCAATGGGGAAGGGGACCGCCGGCAGTTTCGGGTACGCTCCATTCCATTCCATTCCATCAGTGTAGCGCGCAGCGACGCGCCTCGATACCGCTCACTCCGGCGTCCGCAATGATGGCTTCAGGTCGGATCAACCGTGCTCCGTTTCCTGTTATTTGTCGCATGATCCCAAAAAAAGTCAGCCAGCTTTTCGGGATCATGCTTTAGCGTGCGGTGCCGTGCCTCAAGCGAGATTGCTTTAGATTGAATCGATCGCGTTCTCGTTTCCCTTTGTTCGGTCGCAAGGTCTTGTCCGAAAAGTCTGCCAACTTCTCGGGATCACGCTTTAGAGCGCAACCGCTTCAGGTCGGATCAATCGCGCTCTGTTTCCCTTTTTCGTCGTATGATCCTGTCCGAAAGGTCTGCCGACTTTTCAGGATCATGCTTTGGCGTAAGGTGGCGCGCCTTGAGCATCAGGTCGAATCAACCGCCGCTCTGTTTCCCTTCATTTTGTCGCAAGGTCTTGTCCGAAAAGTCTGCCAACTATTTGGGATCATGCTTTGGCGTGCATTGGTGTGCCTCGAGCGAGATTGCTTTAGCTTGAATCGATCGCGTTTTCGTTGCCCTTTTGGTCGCATGATCTTCTCCGAAAAGGTCTGCCGGCTCAACTGTTCGCGATCGTGCTCTTAACCAGCCCGACTGTTCACGCCTCGATCGCGTTGACGGACGCAACCACGGCGGCGAAGCGGTCGGCGAGCGCAGCGAGCGAGTTGCGCTTGACGTCGGCCGCAGGGATCGTCGTGCCGACAAGCGGATCGGCGAGGTCACGCGTAGCCGTGGCATCGGCGACCACGGTCGCCCGCAGCCCGACATCGATCGCGCCGCGCGCGGTCGCCTCGACGCTCATATGCGTCATGAATCCGACGACAATGATCGCCGGGCGATGCATCGCATGCACCCGGTCGGCGAGGTCGGTGCTGGCGAAGGCGTTCGGCAGCGCCTTGGTCAGAACCGGCTCACCCGGTGCGGGCGCGGCTGGCGCGGCGATCTCGGCACCGCGCGAGCCCGGCAAAAACAGCGCGCCGGCCTTGGCGTGGTGTACGAGATGGATCACCGGCGCGCGCTGGTCGCGGGCGCGTTCGAGCAAGCGGCCGATCTCGTCGAGTGCCGGCCTCGCGCCAGGCAGTGCGAGCGCGCCGTCCACATGCTCATGCTGCGCATCGATGACGACAAGGACAGCGTCGCTAAGCCGTGCCGGCGCGGACACCGCACCGGAGAGTTCGAGGAGAGTCATCGGGCGCATTCACACAATCCTAATGCGGTCGGTGACGCTGGTCTGCGTGGGGGCAAACCCGCTTGCCGTCACGAGTAAGACATCAGTTCAGCAGATTGGGATCACGGTCAAGCATCGCGGCGAGAATCGGCCGAACCAAGCGGCTGCGGCACAGCCCTCATCATTCGCTGCGCAGGTGCACGCGCTTAAAATCGCATCGAGTCAGGCGGCGTCGGATTAGGTTTTCGCAAGGCGAGCGGGCCGCGACGGAAATAATCAGAAGGCGCCCAGCAAAATCGCAGCAACGAATATGAACGCCACCCCGGTTGCGATGTAGTTCAGTTTAACTGAGAGCTCCATGGCGATGCTCCCTTCTTGTTGAACTGCATTGAGATACACCAGAATTACAAACTCGCAACAGAAAACTACATGCTGCGGTGCAGCGTATGCTGCGATGCACCTAAATTGAAAAATGCCCCCGATGAGTTCAATGCACTTCGACTGCAACCCTATGCTCGCCTGTTGGCCGTTCCTCCCAAGGTCGCGATTTCATGAAAATCAGCTCGGCGTGACCGACAGTTAGGCCTTCGAGCTGCCAGCGATGGCGACCCGGCGCGCCGACTCGCCGACGATCCGTAGAATTGGGGGAAAAGCCCTGATCAACAATCGCAACAATTCCAGCATTCTTGCTGCGCTGCACGTCAAATCGCCAGACATGGCCTGTGGACGGATTCTCCGGCAATTCGATCGTCGTGCGCGCGCCGCACGCAAGCCGAACCGAGGATTCGCCGCTCTGCGTCGACGCGCTCACTGTCGTCGCCAGATAGGCGGCGCCAAGCAACACGGGCAATGCCAGCATGGCGGCGTGGCGGGCCGATGCGCTCATCGCGATCCTCCTCGATGAACGGGACGCCACCGATTCGCTGAGCGGTCTAGAGTGCGGTCCATTCGGATTGAATCGATCGCACTTTGTTTCTCTTTGTCTTGCCGCATGATCTTGTCCGAAAAGTCTGCAACTTCTCGGGATCACGCTATAGAACGCGATTCATCCAGGTCGAATCGATCGCGCTCTATTCCTGATTATTTTGTCGCGTGATCTTGTCCGAAAAGTCTGCAACTTTTCGGGATCACGCTTTAGCCGCCGTGAGCACCGGCGATCGCCTGCTCGACAAACAGCGCCGCTTCAAGCGCGGTGCGGTCGCGTGCGAAGCGCCCGATGACCTGCACGCCCAATGGCAGTCCGACCGAATCGACCAAACCGGGCACGTTGATGCAAGGCGCGCCCATGAGCGTCCACAATCGGTTGAACACCGGAGCGCCGGTCGAACCGAGCGTCTTGGGTGCTGCGCCGGGCGCCGACGGCGTGAGCAGAACATCGGTATCGACCATGAGGTCGGCGAGCACTTGACGGGCACGTCGCGCCGCCCGCCGCGCGCTGTCGTAATCGTCGGGCGTAATCGTCTGCCCTCGGTCGAGCAGCTCGCGCAGGCGTGGGCCGATCGCGTCGCGATGGTGATCGTACTCAAAGGCGAGTGCGCGCCAGGCCTCAAAGTCCTGGATCGTTGCATGGGCGCGAAAGGCGTCTTCGAGCGCAGGAGGTAGCCGGACCTCCGCAACGCGTGCGCCTGCCCGGTCAGACAAGCGGGCCGCGTGCTCGACCGCGTCCTGCATGGCCTCGCTCGCTTGCGCCCAAACATGGGTGCGCGCGAGCGCGATGCGCGGCGCGGCGGTCTGCGCTTTGTCGACTCGCAGGTCGCGCCCGGTGATCGCTGCGGCCGCCAAGGCTATGTCGGCGATGCCGGCAGCGAAGATCCCGGCGGTGTCGAGCGACCAGGCGAGCGCCTTGGCGCCCGTCATTGGCAGCAGCCGGAAGGACGGTTTGAAGCCGGCAATCCCGCAGTAAGAGGCGGGACGAATGACCGAGCCGCCGGTCTGGCTGCCGATGGCGATGGGCAGCATGCCGGCGGCGACCGCGGCGGCCGAGCCGGAGGACGAACCGCCCGGCGTATGGTCGCGGTGGTGCGGGTGACGGGTCTTCCCCGGATCGAGAAAGGCAAAAGGCGTCGTCACCGTTTTGCCGAGAACGAGACCGCCGGCGCGGCGGATCATCGAGACGAGCGCGGCGTCGCTTTTGGGCTGGTGGCCGGCATAGATCGGCGAACCATAGGCGGTGGGCAGGTCGGCGGTATCGAACAGGTCCTTGATGCCGACCGGAAGCCCGCGCAGCGGCGCTGCAACCAGTGCCTCGGCGGCGTCTTGCGCCCGCTGCCGCACCCGCTCGATATCGAGCCGGGCAAAGGCGTGGACCTCGCTTTCATGCGCCGCGATCGTCTCGGCGCAGATATCGACCACATCGGCCGGCGTCAGGTCGCCCGCTTCGATCCGGCCGGCGAGTTCGAGCGCGCTCAGCATGTGTCCCGCAATTCCGGGCAAGGTGCGTCCTTTACTTCATATTGGGGGAAACGATTGGGTGAGACGGCATCGGGAGCCACCCGTGAGCGTTCCCGAGACCGCTTCAATTAACCATGTGCAGCGCTGTCACGCCACAGACGAATAGTGTTGAAGCACCATTAACGGAATCCCGCCAATGCTCGACGTATGACGCGCGACGTTCGCTGGTATCTCGTCGGCTCGCTGGTTTTTCTCGTGCTCGCCGGCTGTGGTGGCCTGAAGCTCTTGCCGCAGCGGGACCAATGGCGGCGCGAGGCCGAGCTGCGATGCCTCAAATCCGGGATTGTCAAACAGGGCCCGGCGGTAGCGATGCTGTCGCCGATCGCGGGGCCCGGCATCTGCGGCACGGATTTCCCGCTCAAGGTGGCAGCACTCGGCCACACTCCGATTCTGGGCTATAGCGACGAGCCGCTCCGGCCGCCGGGAGCCATCCGCGGCGCCGTGGCTCCATCCATTTCACCTCCGCGCACCCAGCCGTCCGGCGCGCGCGGTCCGCTCGATCTGAACCCGCCCGGATTGACGACGCCGCGTTTCCTCCGGCGGGACGCTACCGGAACGGCGCCCCACGACTCCTCGGCGAGCCCTTCCTATCGTGCGCCCGGACCGAACGGGCGGATTCGCCGGCCTTCAACCGCCCGCACTCAGCGCGCGCCGGTCGCGCCGCGTGCGGCGGCCTCACCCTATCCCCCGCGGTTTCCGACCTTCGGCCAAAGCGTCGCCATTTCGCCTTCGCGCATGCGAGGCCTGACGACTCGTTCGATCGCAGCTAAGATCACTCCGCCAGCGACGCTTTCCTGCCCGGTCGTCTCCGCGCTCGACCGCTGGGTCAGCGAAGCGATCCAGCCGGCGGCACTGCGCTGGTTCGGCCAGCCGGTCGTGGAGATCAAGCAGATTTCGGCCTATGCATGTCGCGGCATGAACGGTAATCCGCGCGCGCGCATCTCCGAGCATGCGTTCGGGAATGCGCTCGACATATCCAGCTTCAAGCTGGCGGGCGGCCATGTGGTGTCATTCAGGCGCGGCTGGCGCGGGACGCCGGAAGAGCAGGGGTTCCTGCGCGATGTCCAGGGCGCCGCCTGCCGCTATTTCTCGACCGTGCTCGCGCCCGGATCCAACAGGTTCCACTATGATCACATCCATGTCGATCTGATGCGGCGTAAAAGCAGACGGCAGGTCTGCGATCCGAAAGCGGTTTCCGGCGAGGTGATTGCCGCGCGCGCACGGCAGCGCGGCCGCCATGCGAAGCGCCATGGGGGCGATCTCGCGGTCACCGGCAGCCTCACGGACCGCCGCGGCGCCAAGCCCGGCGACGCCCGCCTTCCTGCTGCCTTATTCGAGGCCGACCGAAACCTACCGAGAGCGGTTCCAGGGGAGGACTAATGGTTCTTTCCGACCGCCCGTTCTGGTGCCGTGTTTCGAGGCACGAACGGGTGGACACGTATCTTTGCGATGCAGCTTACCTCGCCGGTGGAGCCGAATGCGGCACCCTTGACCGAGCACGCTCGAACGGGGAACTGTTGCTCCAAGGCCGTGGGAGATAAGCGAACTTGTCCGCCTCTGGAAAAGAGACCGATCCGCGTGGACTGCTGCGCGTGCTGCGCAGGCCGGTGCCGCTACGGGTCGCGCTCCTGCTGCTGATGTTCGGCGCGCTGTTGCCGAGCCTGATCTTCTTTGTGCTCGAATATCGCGTAACGGTCGCCGACAAACTGACCAAGATCGAACGGCAGGGTCGCAACTATGCGCAGGCGATCACCGAGGACATCACGAGCGAGATCGCGGTCAAAGAAGCCCAGTTCTCAGCCCTCGTGACGTCGCCTCATCTGCGTACCAACAATATCGCCGCCTTCTACGCCCAGGCGCTGCAGGCGTCGCGCACCGTCCCCGGATGGATCGCATTATATTCAACGGACGGGCGGCAGCTCTTCACGACCCTGAAACCCTTCGGCAAGCCGCTGGCCGATGCCAGCGATCTCGGTCTCATCCGTATGGTATCAGCGACCGACCGCTGCGCGACGACGGATCTGCTCAAGTCCGAACTGCTGGACCGCCGCATTGTGAGGCTGCTGTGCCCCGCGCCCGGCACGGACTACGTCGTCGCCGGCAGCCTGCCGGTCGCGCATCTGAGCAATGTGGTCAGGCACCAGACGCCTTGGGGCTGGCTGTCCATGCTGGTCGATGGCGACGGGCACATCGTCGCACACAGCGATCGCAGCGGGGATCATCTCGGTTCATTGGCGCCGGTGTCGGTGCATGCAAAGGCCACGACGCAAGCCGAGGGCTGGATCGATTTGCCGCTTAGCGGAGTCGATTCCTATGTCGGCTGGCATCGCCTGTTCAACGGCTGGACGGTGCTGGTGGCGGTACCGCGGGCGACCATCGAGGGCCCGTTGCGGCGCTGGCGCAACGATGTGCTGTGGAGCCTGCTGGTGTTCTCGGGGCTTGCCCTGATGTCCGCGGCGCTGGTCGGGGAATGGATCATCCGCTCGATGAAAGGCCTGTCCAGGGCGGCCGCGGAGATCGTCGCCGGCCGCACCAGCGAGCCGCTGCACTCGAGCATCCGCGAAGTGAATGAGGTTGGGAGGGCGCTCGCGCAGGCCGCGCAGGATCGGGCAAAAGGCGAGCTGGCTAACGCGCATTTGGCCGCACTCGTGATCTTTTCCGGCGATGCCATCATGAGCGTGTCGCTCGACGGCACGATTCTGAGCTGGAATGCGGCGGCCGAAGCGCTGTATGGCTACCGCGCCGACGAAGCGATCGGCCGCCAGCAGGCCGATCTGATTCCGGTCGCACGGCTCAAGGAGATCGACGAGAAATACGCCGCGGCGGGCGCCGGCCGCAGCCTGCGTCTGGAGACCGTGCGCCGCCGTAAGGATGGGCAACTGGTCGAGGTCTCGCTCGACGCCGGTCCGGTGCTCAATGCCGATGGCGAACTGGTCGGCATTTCGGTGATCGCCCACGACATCAGCGAGCGCAAACGCAACGAAGCGCATATGGAATTCGTGATGCGCGAACTATCGCATCGCACCAAGAACCTCATTACCGTGATCATCGCCATGGCGCGGCGCACCGCGCGGGCGAGCGGCAATTTCGGCGATTTCGAAAACAAATTCACCGGGCGCCTGCACGGCCTTGCGCGGTCGCACGACCTGCTGGTGCACACCGACTGGATCGGCGCTTCGATCGAGGAGCTTGTGCGCTCGCAGCTTGCTCCCTTCATCACCGATCCCGCTTCGCTGAAGATCCGCGGCCCCGATCTGCTGCTGCGGCCGGAAGCGGTGCAGAATCTCGGCTTTGCGCTGCACGAGCTTGCAACCAATGCCAACAAGTTCGGCGCCCTTTCGCAGCAGGCCGGGCAGGTGGCGATCTATTGGGAAATAGCGCGCAATGCCGCGGGCGAGTCACGCATCCGGTTGACCTGGGTCGAGAGTGGCGGCCCGGAGGTCAGGCCGCCGAGCCGCAGCGGGTTCGGCTCCACCGTGATCCAAAAGCTCACCGAGGCTTCGCTCAATGCGACCGTCACCGCCGCCTTCGCGCGCGAGGGATTCCGCTGGGAGGTTGACATGCCGGCCGTCGAAATCCTGAGCGAGGGCGATATCGGCGTGTCCAGCCTGCTCGCCAGCGCAGCGTCGGTCCGTGTGGTGGGTTAGAGCGCGACGGCTTCAGGTTAAATCAGTCGCGCTCTGTTTCTCTTTGCTTAAAGGTCGCATGATCTTGTCCGAAAAGTCTGCCGGCTTTTCGGGATCATGCTGTAATACTATTTCCGGCTGATTAATTCGGTGATGAACCATGCTGTGGCTTGAGGGCCTTACTCCCTCCCCCGCTTGCGGGGGAGGGATGGGGAGGGGGTAACTTCATCCGCGACAGAGGCCGCCCTGTGGACCCCCTCCCGGCGAGCACGCAGCCAAGCCTGCGCAGGCTGCGCAAGCTTGCCTGCGCCGCTCGCCGAACTCCCCCTTTCAGGGGGAGGTGATAGGACTTGAGCCCGAAGCAATCACTCGGAAAGCGTATAACTCTATGCGGTCGCTGCACCGCATCGGTTGAACGCAGCAAAAGCGGGGCTTTGCTGAACTTCCCTTTTCCTTTCGCGTTAACAAACGTCGCGATGAAGGCTGGACAGGGTGTATGTGGCAGACGCTTTCCTATAACTTGGCGCTCGTCTTCGAGGCGGCGGTCGGCATTCTTGGGATCCGGCTCTACGAGGAGCCACGTTATGCCGTGACCGATCGCATCGGGGATCGCATCGAGATACGTCGCTACGCTCCGCGGGTGGCCGCGGAGGTGGAACTGCCGGCCGCCGCGCACGAAGGCCGAGGCGACGCCTTCCGGCTGCTGTTCGCCTATATCTCGGGTGCCAATCACGCCAAGCCTTCGGCCGAAGGCAAGATCGCCATGACGGTTCCGGTGGAGCTGCGCGAGCCCGAGCGGATCGCGATGACGGCGCCGGTCGAGACGGCTGACAGTGGCAATACCGTCCGTATGCGGTTCTTCCTGCCGGCGCAGTTCACGCCCAAGACGGCGCCGGAGCCGACCGACTCGCGCGTGCGGATCGTGTCCGTCCCGGAAGAGACGGTCGGGATTCTGAGGTTTTCCGGAGACGGCGGCGATGTGGCGGAGCGCCAGCGCGAGCTCGTCCGGCGGCTTTCCCATTCGCGGTGGGAGCCGGTGGGGACGGCCTACGCGCTCTATTACGATGCCCCGTTCACGCTGCCGTTTCTGCGCCGGAACGAAGCCGCGGTCACGGTGACGAAGCGCTGATTATTCCACTGTATATTTTCGCAAGACCTTGTCCGAAAAGTCTGCAACTTTTCGGAATTATGCTCTTGCGGTCTTGCCGCCGATAGGGGCGAAGGCCGCCGCGGCGGCGCGGCGGGCATTGCGCGCAAGAAAGCCATTCCACAGGGCCGTTGCACCTCCCGAAAGGAGCACATCGACATAGCGCCCGCGCTGGAACTCGCCATTGAGCGAGATGCGCGGCAGTGCCGTCAGGCATGTCCTGTGATCGGGAAACAATACGCCCGGTTGCGTCGTGACCGCCGTCTTGTAGCCGAGCTCGGCCGCCGCCGCGAACTCGCGCGGTCCGGCGGAATCGGCGTCGCCATAAGGATAGGAGAGGTGGCGGACTTCCCGTCCGAACCGCTCCTCGAGTTCGGTGCGGCTGTCGCGAAGCTCGGCGCGCATCACCGGCTCGGGGGCTTTCGCCAGCGCAATATGATGGATCGTATGGGCACCAACCGTCATCAGCGGGTCGGCGGCAAGCTCGGCGATCTCGTCCCAGGTCATGCACAGCTCGCCACAGATCGCCGCCATATCGATGCCGTTACGGGTTGCGAGCTCGCGTACGAAATCGCGAATTTCGTTCTCGTCCGGTCGTGCGCGAAGCCACGGGTAGAGGGTTTTCCAGGCGCCATACTTCTCGTCCGTCGTCCGGCAGGGCAGGCGGCGTTCTTCGCCATCCATTATGGCGACGATGCTCTCGTTATCGGCGATGACCCTTTCGAGCGCGACCCACCACAGTTCGCCAAAATGCTCAGGAAAGCTGGTCGGAACATAGATCGCAAACGGGACATCGTAGGATTTCAGGACCGGATAGGCCCAGACCTTGTTGTCCCGATAGCCGTCATCGAAGGTCAGGGCGACGAAGCGTCGGCCCGCGTGTCCACTGGTCAGCCGGCGATGCACTTCGTCGAGCGAGATGAGGTCGACGCCTGATCGCTGCAGCCTTTGCACCACCGTCTCGAGGAAATCGGGAGTGATCTCTAACAGGCGGTTCGGCTGGAAATGGTCGGAGCGCGCTGGCTGCACGCGGTGCAGCGTGAGGATTGCGCCGATGCCGCCCATAAACGGGCGCATGAGCTTGTGCGCGCCGGTAAAGTAAAGCGCTTCAAGGCCGGAACGGATGATGGCTTGCTTGCGATCGCGCACGGGTCCGATCCTGTTCTGGTGCCTGGTCCGAATGATGGATTCGGTTTCCTAACGTCCAGTAAATACAGTATTTTCCGGCTTTTCCGCCGCGGCGCGGGCAAATCCAATCCGGCCCCGTGTTCAGCCTGTTCCGGGGTCTGTCGCCTGCCCCATGCCGATCGGCTCGACCAGCAGCGGCGGTTGGTGCAGATAGCGCGTGGCGCGGCGCTTGGCCGCGATATCCCGCCAGACGCGCTCGATCTGCTCGACGGTGAGCCCGGCGGCGGGCGCCGCTTGGGCCGCATCCACCCCATGGTCGAGGGCGTAAAGGCACACATCCATTCGATCATAGGGCAGGGAGAAATAGAACTCCTCCTGCGTCTGCGCCAGCGACCAGGTATCCGTCGTCGGCGGCCGCGCGCGGATCTCTTCGGGCACGCCGAGGAACTCGGCGAGCTGATACACCTGGGTCTTGTAGAGGTGCGCGATCGGCTTGAAATCGGCGGCCCCGTCGCCGTTCTTGACGAAGAAGCCCTGATCATATTCGAGCCGGTTCGGCGTGCCGGCAACGGCGTAGTTCAGGCAGTCGGCGTGGTAATATTCGATCTGCTTGCGCGTGCGCTGCTTCATATTGGTTGCCGCGACGATGCCGAGATAGACATCGATCGGCAGGCGCACCGTGCGCTGCTGACCGTCCGGCGATTGGACCACCAGCGAGGTGATATTGTAGCCGGAGGTGGCGAGCACATTGGCGATGGCGACCTTGCAGGCCCATCCCGGTCCGTACTCGGGAACGACCTTGCGGATGAAAGCGTCGCGCCGCGCATAGCATCCGGCTGCGGTCAGAGTGGGCTCGACATCCTCGGTCACGCTTCGCACGCCGATAGCGTCCGCCATCAGGCGTCCGAGCCTGAGGCTGTCGGTATCGGAGTCCTGCTCCGGCATGAACAGCGCCAGGACCCGCTCGGCGCCGAGCGCGCGTACGCAGAGCGCCGCGGTGACGCTCGAATCGATGCCGCCCGACAGGCCGATGACGGCGCCGCGGCGCCTGAGATCGCGCAGCACCTGCGTGCGGATCGCGGCGACGATCCGCGCGGTCTCGGCCGCCGCGTCGATCGTGAGTGCGTCGGCGGAGAAGCCGCTCGCCGGTGTGTTCGCGGCCATGTTGCCTGGAAACGGCTTGTTCATTCCGCCGCCTCCAATGCCGGCTGAGCAAGCGCGCGGCGATCGACCTTGCCATTGTCCGACCTCGGCAGCGCGTCACGGAACTCGACGAATTTTGGCATCATGAAATCTTCCAGATGTCGGGCGCAGTGACGCAGCACGTCCTGCGCGGTCAGTAGGCCGGGATCGGCAACGACGAACGCTTTGATCGCAGAACCGAGCAGGGGATCGGCAATGCCGACGACCACGGCCTCCCTCACGCCGGAAAGTCCGTGCAGCACGTTCTCCACTTCCTTGGGGCTGACCTTCTCGCCGCGGGTCTTGATGATGTCGTCCTTGCGCCCGACGAAATAGAGAAAGCCGTCCTCGTCCGTGCGGAAGAGATCGCCGGTGTACAGCACCTTCTCCCACTCATAGGGGCCAGGACGCAACGCCTTAGCGGTTGCTTCCGGATTCTCCCAGTAGCCTTTCATCACATGCGGGCCGCGAATGACGAGTTCGCCGACTTCGCCGGGCGCAAGGCGTGCGCCGGTCTGGTCGACCACATAGGCCTCGGTTCCCGGAATGGCGATACCGACGGAGTCGGGACGCCGCGCAAGCTCGTCGGGCGGCAGATACGTGCAGCGCTTGCATTCGGTGAGGCCGTACATCGAATAAAGGCGCGCGCTCGGGAACAGCGCCTGCAGGCGCCGGATGTGGTCGACCGGGAGCGCCGCGGCGGTATTGGTGATGTAGCGCAGCGTCGGCAGGCTTCCGGGTTCTAGATCCTTCATCTGCAACAGCATGGCCGCGATGGTGGGGACGATGGGAAAGCCCGTCACCTTCTCGGCGCGGATCTTCTGCAGGATCGCTTGTGGGAATGCGAACGACTTCTCAAGCACGAGGGTCGCGCCGACCTTGGCCGCCATCAGCACCTGATAGAGGCCGTAGTCGAACGACAGCGGCAGAACGCTGAGCACGATGTCGTCGTCGCGAGCTTCGAGATAGGTCGTGATCGAGGTCGCGGCGGCGACGACGTTTTGATGCGTCATCATCACGCCCTTGGCAAACCCGGTCGAGCCGGACGTGTAGATCAGCATCGCAAGATCGAGCGTGATGCCGGCCGGCCCCGGCAGCGCGGCGTCGGCGGCGAGCGCGTCCTCGAACCTGATCCAACCGTCGGGCAGCTCTGCGCTGGCATTGGCGGCGACGACCATCTTGACGGAGGATGCTCGCGCCAGGGCAGCGCGCGCGACAGGGGCAAGGCGCCCGATCGTGATCAAGGCACGGGCGCCGCAGTTGTTGAGGACATAGGCGAGCTTGTCGGCCTGCGTCGACGGGTTGATCGGGCTGAGCACGGCGCCGGCTTTGAGTACACCGAAGATCGCGATCACCGCTTCCGCGCCATTGTCCATGAAGACGACGACCCGGTCGCCGCGCACGACGCCCTCGCGTCGCAGGCTTGCGGCCAGGCGATTTGATGCCCGATCGATATCGCGGAACGTGAGCCGCTGGTTGCCGGCGATCAGCGCCACCTTGTCGGGCCACACTGTCGCGCTTTCGATGAGAAAATCCTCAACGCGCATCGCTGTTGGTCCCTGTCCTTGATCTTGTCCGTGGCCGTTATCCGGCTCCTCTTGCAAAAGGCGGCGGCGTCAAGCGGCGGCGCGAGCGGCGAGCTTTCGCGCAACGAAATCGTCGATACGTTCGATCGAATCGAGATTGTCCGGCACGATGTCGGCGTCGGCGATGTCGAGGCCGAACTCGGTTTCCAGATAGGCGACGAGTTCGAGAACGCCGGTTGAATCGATAACCCCGGTATCGAGCAGCGATTCGGAATCGGCGATCGTGTCGCGATCTTCGCGAAACAGGAAATTGTCCCGAATGAACTCGCGAATTTGGACGCGGGAACTTGCCATTGCCGTTTCCTTCTCAGGCTGCTTGCGGTGGTTCGCTGACGGATGCGGTCTTGCGGACGAATTGTCGGCTCAACAATTGCGTCGACAGGATTCCGACGAAGGCCGCATTGTCACGCGCGCCGACGAAGCGGCCGGCGGCGCATTTGCGCACCAGTTTCTTCACAGCCGCGGCGTCGAACAGGCCGATTGCGGCCAGCGATTCCGGCGCCAGGGTTTCGTTGACGTAATCGCAGCAGGCCGTCCCGAAGAAGGAATGACTGTCCGGGGCGCGATAGGGCTGCTTGGGACGGTCGGCGATCTCCCGGGGAAGCAGATCACGCGTCGCCTCGCGCAGCATGTGCTTCTCGCGCAGGGCAGGCAGCTTTACTTGCGGCGGCAGGCGGGTTGCAAACTCGACGACCCGAGGATCGAGAAAGGGAAAACGTCCCTCCACCGCATGCGCCATCGCGACCCGGTCGCCTTGCGACGAGAGAATGTAGCCGGGCAACAAGAAGGCCGTTTCAAGATATTGCGCCTGCGACAGCGGATGCCAGCGCAGGAAATCGGCAGGCAATCGATCGCGCAGATCGGCGAGCGCGTCGTAATGCGCAAGCGCGTTGCGCAGTTCCGCGGAATAGAAGGCTCTCGCGCCCTGCATCATGCGAAAGCGCGGCAAATGCGAGAACAGCGGGTCGGCCAGGTCGTCGGGCTTGGCGAGGAAGAACGCCTCGCGATAGCTCTGCGACTGCGCCTTGAGCTGCGGCAGGTAGGGATAGAGCCGTTCCAGCAGGCGCGGGCGACGTTTCGATGCCGGCTGCGCGGCGCAGAAGCGGCGGAGCTTTGCCTCCTTGAAGATGTCGTAGCCGGCGAACACCTCGTCGGCGCCTTCGCCGGTCAGCACCACCTTGAGGCCCTGGGTGCGCACGAACCGCGAAAGCGCGAACAGCGGCACCGGCCCGGTCCGCACCAGCGGCCGCTCGACATGGGCGATGACCTCCGGAAAGCTGCGGCCGATATCGGCGGCGCTGCACAGGAGCGTATGGTGATCGGTCGCCAGCGCCGTCACCATCGCCGATTGAAAACCGCTTTCGTCGAACTCGGCATCTTCGAAGGCGACCGAATAGGTGCGCAATTGCTCGGGTACGAGCTTTTTCATGAGCGCGGTGACGATCGACGAGTCGAGACCGCCGCTCAGATAGGCGCCGACCGGCACGTCAGCCCGCAGCCTGATGCGCGTTGCATCCTCGAGCAGGGCCGACAGCTCATCCGCAATCTCCCGCGCGTCGCGCCGGTCGCAGGCCGCGTGATCGGCTGCGTCCGGAAAAGAAAGCTGCCAGTAAGGCTGCACGCGAGCGCCATCCGCGGTGGCGAGCAGGATATGGCCGGGCGGCAGTTCCGCGATATCCTTGAAGATGGTACGCGGCGCCAGCGGGAACCAGAAAGTCAGCGTTTGGTCGAGCGCAATCGGATCGATTTGGGCCGCAACGCCGGGGGCGGCGAGCAGCGCCTTGATTTCGGATGCGAAGTAAAGGCAGCGGCCGCGCTCGGCATAGAAGACCGGGCGCACGCCGATGCGGTCGCGGGCCAGCATGAACAGCCTGCGCCGGGAGTCCCAAAGCGCAAACGCAAAGTCGCCGTTGAAGCGCTTGACACAGTCGGGGCCGAAAGCGCGATAGGCGGCAAGGATCACCTCGGTGTCGGAGGCGGTGCGGAACCGGTGCCCGCGTGCGATCAGGTCCTCGCGCAGCTCGATATAGTTAAAGATCTCGCCATTGAACGACACCCAGATTTCGTCATCGACATCGACCATCGGCTGGGCGCCGCCGCCAATGTCGATGATGCTCAGCCTGGCATGCGCCAGTCCGACACCGTCGTCGATGTGAAAGCCCTGTGCGTCCGGCCCGCGATAGGCGATTGAACCGATCATGCGCGCAAGAATATCGGCGCGGGAATCCGCGCAATCCGGTTCACCATAATACCCGGCGATCCCGCACATCGATCGGCTGACCTCTTTCGTTAAGCATGACGGTCTTAGGCCGTCGCACGCGATACGGTGTCTCCTTTAGCCACAAAATCCATAGTAAATGCCTACGAAGAAGCGCAAATCGGCTCTTAACGTTAAAAGGTATGCCAACAGTCCGGCCGGCGATCAGGAAAAGCCGCCGATCAGCCGTGTCCATGCTTCGCCGCCGAGGCCGGTCAAAAGCGCGTCGCCCGAGCGTGCCGCTTCGCCAATGTCCGGATCTTTGGAGCCGTAGGTCACGCAGGATTGCTGAACGAACAGGCAGCGGCGTTGCTGCAGCGGGCCGATCAACTCAGGCTGAGTGCGGCCGCGAACGGCAACGCACCCGCGAGCATGCGCGTCGGCGAGCAGCGTGTCGATGACGGGAGCGAATGCGCCGGGCTCGGCGAGCACCTGCAGGACGAAGGCAATGCCTTTCGGCTGCGGGTAATAGAGAAAAGCGCCGAGCGCCTTGCCGTTCTTGTCACGAACGATCGTGCAGACGAGCGAGCCGTAGCGCTCCTTGTAGCCGGCCTGCTGCAGGATGAAGCGCAGGTCCTCGCATGACCATTGCGGTGCGAGTCGGTAGGAACCGGAAAGTCTGATGATCAACGACAGCAACTCGAAATTGTCCGCGGTCGTTTCTTCGGCCGTGGCCTCGACGGCTTCGATACGGAGCGCGGCCAGTTTGTTGCGAACCGCACGGTCGAGCACCGCGGCGAAGGGGCGGAGGTATGTTGCTGCAGGCACTGCTCCGCTTGCGAAGGCACATGCCGCCTGGGCCGGTCGCAACAGCCTGATCCACTCCATGCTGTAGAGCGGCGCAACGGCTCCGCCGAGCCGCTCCCACATGCGCCGCGCGACCGGGTTGGACGAGTCGCTGAACGAGAAATCCTGCGGACCCTTGAAGTACGAACGAAACAGGCGGGCGCCGGCAAGCTGGTCCTTTTCCGGTTCATCCACCATCAGGGAGCTTGCGAGCGCGGCGCGCACCGGACGCCCGGCAAGGGTCATCCGCACCGGAAGAACGCAGATGAAGCCGTTCAGGTGACCGCCCGCATCGACGCTGACCTGCGAGGCGAGCTGCGGGTCCCTCCATGGATGCTCGAACAGGAGTGCATGAAGATGGCGCTCGATTTCAACCGAGGCGCGATCACGGTTGTTGCGAAAGGTCTTCGTGAACAGCCGCGCAACGATCGGCAGATCGCCGGGTTCGCAGGCGCGTATCGTCGACGCTGCGCCGCTGGCGACGACATGAGGTGCAGCCGGATTGGCGACGAAGCGCTTGCTGCTTTCGGCTTCCAACAGCGTCTGCATGCTTCAAGTTCACCTGAGCAATACCGCGCCAGTGCCGGCCGCCAGACGTCGTGGCGCAAGTCCCGGTTCCGGCCGGTCGGAGCCGCTCGAATTGAGCGAGTCCCATTCCTCAATTCGCGATTGCTTCTCCTCAAATCAATCGCGTTTGGTCGCATGATCTTGTCCGAGAGGTTTGCCGAGCATTCGGGACCACGCGATCGGTCGACCAACCAAAGCTCATCCGCTTGGCCGGCCCAGATCCTCGTCGGTTCTGCCCCTCCGCATGACCTTATACGACTCGATAGGCGAAGATATCATTATAGTCCTTGTCGATAGCGAAACGTATTATCGAATTGGTTAAATCCTTAACGATCTCACGAAAGACCGGTCGACGGCGGGGCCGATGGCGCAGCGGGTGGCGATGCGCAGAGTCGATCACGGCGCCGGTTTTCTCGTATTGTCCCGGTCCGGGCGGCGCGCGCCGAAGCCGGCAGCCAGCAAGCCTTCGCGGATGCCGACCACCGTGATGGCGAGAAAGAACGGAATGACAAAATAGAGCAGCCGGAAGATCAGCAGCGAGGCCAGCAATTGCTCTTTTTCGAATTGCTGCAGGCCGACCAGCATGGCGGCGTCGAACACGCCGAGGCTGCCCGGCGAGTGGCTGAGGAATCCAAGCAGCGTCCCCATCACAAAAGTGACGAGCAGGGGTGGAAAACCGATCGGCGGCTCGGACGGCATCAGCATATACATGGCGAGCCCGGCAAAGCTGAGGTCGAGAACGCCTATACCGATCTGGACGAGCGTGAGCGGTGCATTCGGCAGCGTGACCTGCCAGTGATTGCGACCGATGACACGCGGGCGGGGCACAAGCCAGATTACGTAGCCAAGAATGGCCAAGAGCCCCGCGCATCCGATGGCGCGGTTGAGCGCAGGCGGCAGTTGGCTGACGGCGCTGGCAGCCTCCGGCGCGTAGACCATGCCGATCCCGAGCACGAAAGCGTTGCCGAGCCAGAAGGTCAGGCCGGTGATGAAGGCGATCTTAGCGACGTCGATGACGCCCAGGCCATATGCCGAATAGATGCGATAGCGGATCATCCCGCCGGTCACGGCGGTCGCCCCGAGATTGTGGCCGATCGAGTAGCTGGTGAAGCTCGCAAGTGCCGCGGTCCGATAAGGTACGTCGCGCCGTCCGATCGTACGCAGCGCGAAGAAATCATAGAATGTCAGCGTCAGATACCCGGCAGTGACGAAACCGGCCGCGACCAGGACGGTACGAATCTTGGTTCCTTCCAGTGCCGCCAACACTTTTGCGAGTTCGATGTCGCGCAGCAGGTAGAACAGCGCGACGCCGGCGGCCACAATGATGATCAGACTGATGACGACGCCGATTCGATGATAGGCGGGTTTGGCCCGCACTGCTTGCGCAATGACCCGCGCTTCGTTCCGCATCGGTTTGGGGTGATCGGCCCTGATGATGTGTCTAGAGCGCAACTGGTTCATGTCGAATCATCACGCTCTCCTTCTCTTTTTTCGGTCGCATGACCTTTGTCCGAGAAGTGTCCAACTCTTCAGGACCATGCTCGATGCTGGTCGCATTGTCTTTTCCGAAAAGTCTTCCGATTTCTCGGGACCATGCTCGATGTTGGTCGCATGGTTTTTTCCGAAAAATCTTCCAACTTCTCCGGATCATGCTTGAGGTGGGTCACATGACCTTGTCCGAAAAGCCTCCGACTTTTCGGAAATCATGCTCGATATTGATCGCATGATCTTGTCCGAGAAGTGTCCAACTCTTCGGGACCATGCTCAAGGTGGGTCGCATGACCTTGTCCGAAAAGTCTCCAACTTTTCGGGGTCATGCTTGAGGTTGGTCGCGCGACCTTGTCCGAGAAGTGTCCAATTTTTCGGGACCATGCTCGATGATGGTCGCAAGATCTTGTCCGAGAAGTGTCCAACTCTTCGGGATCATGCGCGAGCCCGCTACCTTCTGATTCGAATCGCTAATTTCCCATCTCGTTGCAACACAATTGTTACAATGGCGGCCGGGAATCCTGGCCTGGTAAAGGCGATCAGGCCCGTTGACCCGTTGACGCCATCGAAGGCCGCCGGGCAACCGTCATATTCCTGATATGGAAGCGCGCAATTTCTGTCGCATGAGATTCCGGGCGATGTCGGACAAACGCTTTGGCTGCAGGTGCGTGGCCCCGCTCGCGCTTGGCTCGACGGCAGGCCGCGTGCGCGGGTCGCCGCCGAACCGAGCCGGCCGCGGTGCTTTCCGGCAAGGCGGCAATGGTTTCACAGCAGACAATATGCCCACGGTCGGGAGTTCGAGGGCATCCCTCGTTCCACTGGAACCGCCTGGGCTTCGGGTCAGTGCCGTGATCGTTTTCACCACACCGTCATCACCGGGCCGGCTCTTCGACTTCCGGCGGAAGCGCGGCGCGGTCCCGTGCGAAGGAGGTACTGACTGATGCATGTGCTGGTGGCGACGGACGCATGGCATCCTCAGGTCAACGGCGTGGTGCGCACTTTGACATCGCTCGCGCGAGCCGCGAACGGCCTCGGGGTTGCGATCGATTTCCTCACTCCGGAGGGCTTTCCCTCCTTGCAGGTGCCGACCTATCCTGGGCTGCGCTTTGCGTTGTCCAACCGCTCGGAAATCGCGCGGCGCATCGAGCAGGCCGAACCCGACGCCATCCATATCGCAACGGAAGGTCCGATCGGCCATATGGCGCGCGCCTATTGCCGCCGGCACGGCCTGCCCTTCACCACCAGCTTCACCACGCGTTTTCCGGAATATGTCGCTGCACGCGGGCCGGTCCCGATATCCTGGACCTATGCCCTATTGCGCCGGTTCCACGCCGCCGCTGCGGTGACCATGGTGTCGACTCCTTCGCTGATGGCCGCGCTCAGCCGCCGCGGCTTCCGCAATCTCGGCATGTGGACCCGGGGCGTCGATACCGAGCTGTTCCGGCCGGAACGGGCGATCCCGCTCGATTTCCCCCGGCCGATCTTCATGACAATGGGGCGAATTGCGGTCGAGAAGAATCTCGAAGCCTTCCTTGGCCTCGATCTTCCCGGAACCAAAGTGGTCATTGGCGACGGGCCGCATGAGGCCGAGTTGCGTCGCCGGTTTCCCGACGCGAAGTTCCTCGGTCTTAAGACCGGCGAGCCGTTGGCCGCCCATTTGGCGGCCGCCGATGTCTTCGTATTCCCCAGTCTGACCGATACGTTCGGCGTCGTGCAGCTCGAAGCGCTCGCCTGTGGCGTGCCGATCGCGGCCTTTCCGGTGACCGGCCCGCAGGACGTGATCGGAGACCATCCGGTCGGCGTGCTCAACGACGATTTGGGCGCGGCGTGCCTCGCCGCGCTTGGCATCTCGCGTGAAGCCTGCCGTGACTTCGCGCTGACCTGCTCATGGGAGCGGAGCGCACGACAGTTCATCGACCATGTCGAGCTGGCTGTGATTGCCGAGTCGCGCAGGCCGCGGGCGCGATCAACCGATGGCGGAACGGTGCGCGGGCGCGCTGCCGGCCGTAGACCGGTGGCGGCGATCGCAGGCGGCGCAAGGGACGGCGCGAGGCGATGACCGATGCGCCTGCGCACGAGCTCGACAAGCGTGCAATCGTCAAGGCCTATGGACGCTGGGCGCCGGTCTATGACCTTGTCTTCGGCGCCGTGTTCGAGCACGGCCGTCGTGCCGCCGTCGCCGCGGCGGAACGCATCGGCGGCCGCATCCTGGAAGTCGGCGTGGGCACCGGCCTGTCGCTTCCCGACTATTCGGCTGCGAGCCGGCTCGTCGGCATCGACATCTCCGAACCGATGCTGCGCAAGGCGCAGAAGCGGATCAGCGGGTCCGACCTCAATAATGTCGAGGGGCTCGCGGTCATGGACGCGGCGCATCTGTCCTTTCCCGAGGCCTCCTTCGACGTCGTGGTGGCGCAATATGTCGTCACCGCCGTTGCCGATCCGGAGGCGACGCTCGATGAGTTCGCCCGCGTGCTCAAGCCCGGCGGCGAAATCGTGCTGCTAAGCCGGGTCGGGGCCGAAGCGGGGTTGCGTCGTGCGCTCGAGCAGTGGCTTGCGCCGGCCGCACGCCGTCTGGGTTGGCGGACCGAGTTTGCTTGGGCGCGCTACACACAATGGGCGGAACGAACGCAGGGCGTGCGGCTGATCGAGCGCCGCGCGATGCCGCCGCTCGGTCACTTCTGGCTCATTCGCTTCGCCAAGGCCGAGGCAACGACCGCGAGCGGCAACAAGCATCACGCAGCATGCGCCGAACGCTGAGCAGTGCGTTGGTGGCATTCGGTTGGGAGGTTTCACCGCATCAAGCGCCATCAGGCCGATCGAAGAGGAAGTGCTACGGCGGGACAGCACGAAGGGGACGACCGATGAAAGGATTCCTGCAGGCCCTGGAGACGCAGCGATGGGACGATCATCGTTACTACCATCACAGCCGGATCAACCAGGCCCTGCATCTCATCAGCGCGCTGAGCTTCGTGATCGCCTATGCGTTGCTTTTCACCGATCCGGCGTTGGCGGCGCTGATCGGTTGGCTGGTCGCGATGACGACCCGGCAGGCGGGCCATTTCTTTTTCGAGCCGAAAGGCTATGACGAGCCCAACCAGGCCACCCACGAATACAAGGAAGAAATCAAGGTCGGCTACAATCTGCAGCGCAAGGTCGTGCTGATGGCGATCTGGCTGCTATCGCCGCTGGTGCTCCTGGTCGATCCCACGCTGTTCGGGATTTTCGCGCCTTACACGAGCACGGCCGAATTCGTCCGGAATATTGCGCAGATCTGGCTCGTTCTCGGCCTTGCCGGGCTCCTGTTCCGCACCGTGCAGCTCTTCTTCATCAAGGATGTGCAGACCGGTCTCGTGTGGATGACCAAGATCCTGACCGACCCGTTTCACGATATCAAGCTCTACTACAAGTCGCCGGTCTACCTGCTGCGCGGGGAGCTGATCGATCCGGGAACGTCAAGGCAGCACGGCTGATCGGCAAAAAAAATGGAGCGCAATTGATTCGACTCGGAGCAATCACGCTCCAAAATCATGCCGCAGGCCGTTGGAATGGAAGACTGTGCGAGATCATCTCCCGCAGGATGGCACGACGCAGCGACCGGTCCGTCGTCGTCTTGTCGTGCCACCACCAGCCGTCCTGCTGCATCGCGTGAGCGGCAGCGACGAAGCGTTCGACGACCGCATCGAACTCGGCCTGCGTGTAGTTCAGGCTGAAGATCAGTCGGCCGGTCCCGACCCAACTGAGCGCGAGGCCCTCGGCATGCAGATAGTATTGCAGCATCCAATTGTAACGCGACGGGGCGAGATAGAGGACCGTCCAAATCGACGACAGATTGGCGACCCGCACCGGCAGTCGCTCGACCTCGAAGCGTCGGTTGAGGGTTTCCGCACGATGATTCCAGACCCCGTCGAGATTGCCGTAAAGCGCGCCGATCTCCTCGCTGTCGAGGCGCGTCAGGAACTCGTCCATCGCCGCCATGACATAGGGGTGGGAGTTGAACGTGCCGCGGGCAAAGCAGATATCGAGCGGACGATCGTCGCGATAGCGCTGCATAAGGTCGCCGTGGCCGCAGATCACGCCGACCGGAAGGCCGCCGCCGATCGTCTTGCCGTAGGTGACCATGTCGGCCCTGATGCCGAAATACTCCTGCGCTCCGCCGCGGGCGAGGCGAAAGCCGGTGAACACCTCGTCGAAGATCAGAACGATCTTGCGCGCGCTGCAAACCGCGCGCAGGCGCTTGAGCCAGTCAGTATACGCCACGCGGTCGAGGCGCGCACGGCGCGTACCGTCGACCAGGGTGGAATCGCCCGGGGCATTCGCATTGGGATGCAGCGCCTGCAGCGGATTGACCAGCACACAGGCGATGTCCTGACGGTGACGCAGCACGCGCAGCGAACGCTCCGACATGTCCGAAAAGGTGTACGTTGCGGGCGCGGGCGCCGGATTGCCGATGCCCGGCTGCACGTCGCCCCACCAGCCATGATAGGCGCCGCAGAAACGCGCGACGTGCGATCGGCCGGTGTGATAGCGCGCGAGGCGCACCGCCTGCATGACCGCCTCGGTGCCCGACATGTGAAATGAGACCGCATCGAGTCCGGAGATCTTACGCAGCCGTTCAACGTTGGAAAGGACCACCGGGTGATAGGGGCCGAGCACCGGGCCGAGCTCGGCAACCCGCAGCCGGCTGTGCTCCAGGCCGTCCTTGTAGAAATCATTGCCGAACAGATTGGCACCGTACGATCCGGCAAGATCGTAGAAATGATTGCCGTCGAGGTCCGTGAGCGTGACGCCGCTGGAGGAACGCAGGAAGGCACCGACGGTGAGATGACGGCGCACCATTCGGCTGTATTGGAATGGCACCCGGTAGGTTTCGATGAATTGCAGGTCGGGCAATCTCTCCCGCGCCTGCTCCGTCGCCCGCAGCGTCTCCGGATAGCGCTCGCGGAAAAGGCGGGCCAGCCGGAAAAAGCCATCACGGCGCTTTGCGGCGATATCCTCCGGCGCGTCGTCGGAACGGAAAAAAGCCGCCTCGTCGAATTCGTAGAACCGCACGCGCGCCGCGATCCATCGCGCCCATCGCGGGTGTCCGGCAAGCGAGGCATGCTTTGCCCACGACAACTCGATGCGCTCCTTCAGCATCACCAAGACGATCGCCACAAGGGCCGCGTAGACCAGATACAGCGCGATTGTCGCGGCGATCGAATCCATGGGCTCAACGCTTGTCGAGGCGAGGCAACCGAGCCGTGATAGCCCGATCCTTGATCGCACAGCTGGTCGAGCAGGAAAACCTCAACTTTCTACTGACCAATCGTATTCCGCGGCGGCTCGCGACAAGGTTCACGGGCCGGTTCAGCCGGATCGAGCAACCGCTTGTGCGCGACCTGTCGACCGCTGTCTGGCGGTTGTTTTCCGATCTCGATCTGAGCGAGGCATGGAAGACGCGATTCACGAGCATGCACGATTGCTTCACCCGCGAGCTGCGCGACGGGGGCCGGACGGTCGACCCCGATCCTGCCGTGCTGGCGAGCCCGTGCGACACGATCATCGGCGCGTCCGGTGTGATTGCCGGCGACGAGCTCCTGCAGATCAAGGGACTCTCCTACACGTTACGCGAGCTGTTCGGTGAGTGTGATCTGGTCCCGATCTATCGCGGTACGCGACCCCGCGCCTTGACCTCCGGCATGTATCATCGGTTTTACGCACCGCACGACTGCCGCGTCGAATCGGTGACACACATCCCCGGAGACACCTTCAATGTCAATCCGGTGGCGCTCAAACGGATCGACAGGCTGTTCCGCAAGAACGAGCGAGCAGTGCTGCGCTCCCGGCTGACGACTTGCCCTGACGCCGGCCGCGGGCATAAGGGTGTAACTGACGGCGCAGAGAGAGGGCGCCCCCCATGCCGTATCATACCAATGACGATCTTCCGCTCTCGGTCAGGGGGCATCTGCCGCCGCATGCGCAGGACATCTATCGAGAAGCCTTCAACCATGCCTTCGCGGCTCATATCGGCGACCCGCGGCAGGAGGAGGCGGCGCATCGGATCGCCTGGGCCGCAGTGAAGCGATCCTATGTCAAGGTCGCGGATCGCTGGGTCGAACGCGCGCGCTAGACCGCGATTGCTTCAGATTGAGTCGGTCGCGCTCTTCTTCTCTTCTTCTCTTCGTTCTTTCGCATGATGTTGTCCGAAAAGTCCGCCAGTTTTTCGGGATCATCTCTAGATTCCGTTCATTTCCGCGCAAGCGGGAATCCCGCCTTGGCAGAGCATCTGGTTCCCCGTTTTCGCGGGGACGAACGGAGCAGGGCGAGCAGTCACAGTCTTTACGGGATCATGCGGTCGCGAAGTTTCGGCGCGCGAAGACCGCTTCGTCGCAAGGCTCTCTCATGGCGCGCCGGTCAACGCGATGGCCAGGGGGAGGCCGGGGCGGCGGACGCCGGTGGTGCTGGTTGGGTCGGACGCGGGCGTGCGCGCGGCCTTCTCTTCGGGGGCGGCAGTGGCTTGAGCTCGATGCGGGCCGGATTCGGCTCGAAGCGCGCCGCCGCCGTTTCGACGCCAAGAAAATTCTTCTCGGCGGGGATCACGCGCACGGACAGCGATCCGGGCTCATGGCCTTTGAGCGTAAAGCTCACATTGAGGTCGCCGACGACAGGCACAGGCAATGCGCACGGCGTCACGCAGGAGCCCCCGGTGGACAGGGCCGCCTCGGCGCCCGGCGGCGTGCTTTCGATGTTAAGCGTAATCGGTGGGACCGCCCCGCGGTCTGTTCCAGGAAACTGGAGCGTTTGCATTGACTCGCAGCCCGCAAGCACGAAGCCGCAGGCCGCTAAGGCAACAAATCGATTCATGACGCTAACTCTTGCAAGATATTGCCTCTTTGGGAACTAATCCAGCATACGAACGCCGTCACTGCAACGCAACCACGCCGGATCTTCCGACGCGGGTTCCCAAGCGCATCCGTAGAATGCCGGAGATGCGGTGGCGAATCGCCTATGTGCATGAGATCTATTTATTTCCCTGTCTCGCCTCCGGGCCCGACCAAAACACAGCCATCCGGAAGCGTTAAGGATAATATACAAAATTCGAGATTTCGATCGCCGTCGTTGAGAGTTTCTACATCCCTCGGCAGGCAGGGCGTCACGGTTCCTGCGCAACGGGGCGGGCGCGCTCAATCACGAGGGTCACCGCCGCCGGCAATTCATCGAAGTGGCTGATGACGTGGTCGGGATCGAGCTCGGCCACCGGCGTGTGGGTGTAGCCGAAATCAACGGCGATGACCGGCACGTTCGCGGCGCGCGCGGTGGCAATGTCGGTGATGGAATCGCCAACCATCAGGGCCGAGCGCAAGTGTCCTCCCGCCGCCTCGACGGTCGCTTGGAGAATGCGCGGATCGGGTTTTTGCACGCCGAACGTGTCCTGGCCGCAAATCACCGCGAAACGATGCGACAGGTCGAGTGCGTCGAGCAGCTTGACGGAAAGCCGCTCGAGCTTGTTGGTGCAGACGACAAAGCAGAAGCCGCGCGATGCGAGCGCGTCGAGCGCGCCTTCGAGCCCGGGAAAGGGGCGCGAAAGATCGGCGATCCGCTCTTCGTAGGCCGACACATAGGCGGCATAGAGCCGGTCGGTCTCCGCGGGCGCGGGTGTTCGGCCCTTCGCCGCCAGCCCGCGCTCGATCAGCATGCGCGCCCCGCCGCCGATGAACTGCCGCGCCTCGGCGAATGGCACCGGCTCGATGCCCTCGCGCGCGAGCATGGCATTGAGCGTGTCAATGAGATCAGGCGCAGTGTCGACCAGCGTCCCGTCGAGATCGAAGACGAGGGTTGGTTGTGGCGTCATGGCCATATGTGCCAAGTCCCGTGAAGGTGACGCATGCCGTCCCGGTGCGTCGTTGTCGTGGATGTCGGCCGCCGCCGGCGCGGCGTGCGGTGCCGGCGTGCATGTCCACGCCGCCATGCCGGTGATGCCTCCAAGCACTAAAGTGAATTTCTTCTCGGTGGAATCGGAAACTGCTCCATTCGTGCTTGAGAAATTTGTCCTTGAGCGGCTTCTCCGCTAGTGATGCGGCGCCAACACAATGGGACGAGCCCGAGCGTTGGTGCTGCATCACTAGAGAGCAGGCGGCCCGGCCCAACTGAAACCGATTAAGCTGAGAATCCGGATTGCGGTTCCGCACCCGTTGCGAATGCGATGACAAACGAAGCGTTGTTGACGAGCGAAGCACTGAAGCGCGCAGCGGCTGCGCATGCCGTGGATTTTGTTCGACCCGGCATGCGGGTCGGGCTGGGGACGGGTTCGACCGCGCGGCACTTCGTCGAGCTCCTGGGCGAGCGCGTGCGTCAAGGACTCGACATCGTCGCCATTCCCACCTCGGAGGCGACCCGGGCGGACGCCGAGCGCGCGGGCATTCAACTGACCACGCTGGAGGAGACGCCGGATCTCGATCTTACGGTTGACGGCGCGGACGAGATCACGCGCGGCCTCAACGCGATCAAGGGTGGGGGCGGCGCGCTTCTGCGCGAGAAGATCGTGGCCTCGGCTTCGGCGCGGATGATCGTTATTGCCGACGAGTCGAAATGGGTCGATACGCTCGGCCGCTTTCCGCTGCCGGTCGAGGTGGTGCCATTCGGGGTCGCCCCCACCCGCTGCGCGATCGAGCAGGCGGTGGCGGAGATGGGCTACGCCGGCTCGGCCCGGCAGCGCCGCACCCGCGAGGGTCATGCTTTCGTCACGGATGGGGGGCACCTGATCTTCGATCTGGAACTCGGGCGGATTCCCGAGCCGCAGGCGCTTGCCCGCCGGCTCGCCGGGATACCGGGAGTCGTTGAACACGGCCTATTCATCGGGCTGGTGCGAACGGCTATCATTGCCGGGCCGCAGGGCATTCGTATTGAAGAGGCTTGAACCCGTATCAAGGGGGTGATCATGCAAGTCGGCTGGTTGGCGCGGATCGCGGTGGCTGCGACGCTCGCCTGTGGAACGCTTGTTCTCGCATCACTGCCGGGCTCGGCGCAGCAGCCTTCCGCCTCGGCGATTACGACGGCGCGGGAACTGCTCATCGCGAAAGGCGGTGACGTCTTGTTCATCCCGATCGTGAACGGTGTCGTCCAAACGGTGAAGAACGTCTTCCTGCCGACCAATCCGGGCCTCAGCGCGGAACTCGACGAGGTCGCGGCTAAACTGCAGAAAGAGCTTGAGCCACGGCGTGTCGAGCTTCTTACCGAAGTGGCGCGGGTCTATGCGGAGCGTTTCTCCGAACCGGAGCTCAAGGCGCTGCTCGCGTTCTATAAGAGCCCGCTCGGCCGCAAAATGGCGATGGAAGAGCCAAAGATCGTCGACGAGAGCTTGAGCCGCGCGCAGACCTGGGGCGACGCGCTGTCGGGCGAGGTGATGGCCAAGTTTCGCGTCGAGATGAGGAAGAAAGGCCACGATCTGTAATGGGTCCAGGCGTTCGCGAGGTCGATCTCTTTGTTATCGGCGCTGGCTCAGGCGGCGTGCGCGCCGCACGCATTGCGGCCGGCTACGGCGCCCGGGTGATGATTGCCGAGGAGTACCGGGTCGGCGGCACCTGCGTGATCCGTGGCTGCGTTCCGAAGAAGCTCCTCGTCTATGCGTCGCGGTTTCCGCACGAATTCGAGGATGCCCAGGGCTACGGTTTCTCGCTGTCGACGCCCGCATTCGACTGGCCGACCTTGATCGCCAACAAGGACAGGGAAATCGCCCGCCTGGAGGCGGCCTACGCCAATACCCTGGAGCATGCCGGAGTCGCCCTCGCCAAGAGCCGTGCGGTGTTTGAGGACGCCCATACTGTGCGGCTGGTGGCGACCGGCGAGCGCATCCAGGCGGCCAACATTCTGATCGCGACCGGGGCATCGCCGAGCCTTGGGCCCGCCATACCCGGAATCGAGCATGTCATTTCCTCGAACGAGGTCTTCCATCTTGCGGAGTTCCCCCGGCGCGTCCTGATCCAGGGCGGCAGCTACATTGCCGTTGAATTCGCCTGCATCTTCGCCGGGCTCGGCTCGCACGTCACCCTCGTCTATCGCGGCGACAATATCCTGCGCGGATTCGACGACGACGTTCGTCACCATCTGCGCGCCGAGATGGAAAAGCGCGGCATCCATGTCATCACCGGCAATACGGTCACGGCGGTGGAGCCGACCGCCCATCACTACTGCGTACATCTGTCGTCCGCCGGCCTGACGGTGCCTGCCGACAAAATCATGTTCGCGCTCGGCCGGCCGCCCAATATCGCCGGACTGGGATTGGAGCAGGTCGGAGTGGAGATTGCTGCGAATGGCGGAATCGCGGTCGACGAATTCTCGCGCAGCTCGGTCCCGCACATCTATGCGGTCGGCGATGTCACCAATCGGATCAACCTGACGCCGGTCGCGATCCGCGAAGGCCAAGCCTTCGCCGACACCGTGTTCGGTGGCAAGCCGATCAAGGTCGATCACACCAATGTTCCGACTGCGGTGTTCAGCGAGCCCGAGATCGGCACTGTGGGCCTGACCCAGCAGCAGGCCCAGGCGCGCTTTGCCAAAGTCGCCGTCTACAGGACGATGTTCCGGCCGATGAAAGCAACGCTTTCGGGTCGCGACACCGCGATCCTCCTGAAGCTCCTGGTCGATGTCGAGAGCGACCGCGTGGTCGGCTGCCATATCGTCGGCGAGGGCGCCGGCGAGATGATCCAGCTCGTCGGCATTGCCGTGAAGATGGGGGCCACCAAGGCGGATTTCGATGCGACCATCGCAGTGCATCCGACCGCGGCGGAGGAACTGGTGACGCTGCGTCAGCCGGCCGAGCTGTTGCAGCGCGAGGCGGCCGAATAGGCCGGGGCGAAGTCCCTGGTGTGCTCAAGCCGCTCTCGTGTATAAAGCGGGGCGATCTGCGCCTGCACGCGGCGGCCCGAGAAGCATGACCTTGTCCGAAAAGTTGGCGGACTTTTCGGACAAGGTCATGCGAGACAACAAAGAGAGGGCAAGCGCGATTGACTCAAGGAGAAGCAATCGCGCTCTTGAGCATGATCCCGAAAAGTTGGCAGACTTTTCGGACAAGATCATGCGAGACAAAAAAAGAGAGAGCAAGCGCGGTTGATTCAAGGAGCAGCAATCGCGCTTGAGCGCAATCTCGGCCAAGTCGAAACCGGTTCGCCGCAAGAAACACGACGATCGAGACGTAGCGAGTAAAACGAGACGGGGAGTTTCATCATGGCCGAGCGTTGGACGCCTGATAGTTGGCGGTCGAAGCCGATCGTACAGGTGCCGGACTATCCCGATCCGCCGGCGCTCGCCGCCGTCGAGAAACAGCTTGCGAGCTTTCCGCCACTGGTCTTTGCGGGCGAGGCGCGCCAGCTCAAAAAAACCCTGGCGCGGGTTGCGGCGGGCGAGGCGTTCCTGCTCCAGGGCGGAGACTGCGCCGAGAGCTTCGCCGAGCACGGCGCCAACAATATCCGCGACTTCTTCCGCGTCTTCCTGCAGATGGCGGTGGTGCTGACCTATGCCGCCGCCTCGCCGGTGGTCAAGGTCGGGCGTATCGCCGGCCAGTTCGCCAAGCCGCGCTCGGCGCCGACCGAAAAGCGCGACGGCATGGAACTGCCGAGCTATCGCGGCGACATCATCAACGACAACGACTTCACGCCGCAGGCGCGGCAGCCCGATCCGCGCCGCCAGCTCCAGGCCTATCGCCAGTCCGCGGCGACGCTCAACCTGCTGCGCGCCTTCGCCCAGGGCGGCTACGCCAATCTTGGCAGCGTGCATCAGTGGATGCTCGGCTTCGTCAAGGACAGCCCGCAATCACGGCGCTACATGGAGCTCGCCGACCGCATCTCCGAGGCGCTCGGTTTCATGCGCGCCTGCGGGCTCAACCTCGAAAACCATCCGGAACTGCGCGCAACCGAGCTTTACACCAGCCACGAGGCGTTGCTGCTCGGCTTTGAAGAGTCGATGACGCGCATCGATTCGACCAGCGGCGACTGGTATTGCACCTCGGGCCACATGCTATGGATCGGCGACCGCACGCGTCAGCCCGACCACGCGCATATCGAGTTCTGCCGCGGTGTCGAGAACCCGATCGGGCTCAAATGCGGGCCTTCGCTCAAGCCGGACGAGCTCCTGCGCCTGATCGACACGCTCGATCCGGAGAACGAGCCAGGCCGGCTCACGCTGATCTGCCGCTTCGGCGCCGACAAAGTGGGCGAGATGCTGCCGCCGCTGGTGCGGGCGGTCAAACGTGAGGAACGCAACGTCGTGTGGTCATGCGATCCCATGCACGGCAATACGATATCCGCCGCGAGCGGCTACAAGACGCGGCCGTTCGACCGCATCCTGCAGGAGGTGAAGACCTTCTTTACCGTGCATGCCGGCGAAGGCACGACCGCCGGCGGCGTTCACCTCGAAATGACCGGGCAGAACGTGACCGAGTGCACGGGTGGGGCGCGCGCGATCACCGACGAGGATCTCGACAGCCGCTATCACACCTTCTGCGATCCGCGGCTCAATGCCGACCAATCGATCGAAATGGCGTTCCTATTGGCGGAGCTCTTGAAGAAGGACCGGGTCACCCGCGCCGCGCCGCTATCGGCCGTCGCCAGCCTATAGCGCATGATCTGCGAAAAGCTGGCGGACTTTTCGGAGAAGATCGTCAGATCGGCGAGCGGCGCAGGCAGTCTTGCGCAGCCTTCGCAGGCTTGGCTGCGTGCGATCTGGGACGGGGGTGATCGGTTCGTCCCCGCGCAAGCGGGGACCCAGGATGTTATGACACGACTGGTTTCCCGCTTTCGCGGGAATGAACGGAAATTATAGGCCGACGAGTAGCCCGTCCCCCGCAAAGCAGGGGGACGGAGTTAAAGGCCTCAAGCCACGGCATAGTTCGTCACATAACTAATCCGCCGGAAACAGTATCAGAGAGAGAAAACCCTCTCGGCATTGGTTTGATAGAGCTTTTTCAGGTCGACAGCGGACAAGGGCAATCGGTCTACGGCTTCGACCGCTTCGCCCGCGGGTTCGAACGGATGGTCGACGGCAAACAGAATCTTGTCCGGCCCCATCACCTTGTGACCGAACATGACCTCATCGTGCCAGTTCATGCCACTGGTGGTGATGACGAAATTGTCCATGAAGTAGTCCCTCGGCGAACGTTTCAGCTTTCGCGCCCGCGGGCTTTTGGATCGTTTGAGGACAAAGCCGTTATATTGGGCGTCGATCCGCGATATCCAGAACGGCAACCCTTCACCGAGATGACCGAATACGATGGTCAAATTCGGGTATTTGTCGAATACTCCGGATAGAATAAGCCTTAAGGCATGTAAGCCCGCCTCAGCGGCAAAACCCCATATGGCACCTTCAAGGGGGTAATCGATAAAAGGCTTGATCATGTCAGGCGAAGGCGTCCGCGGATGCAGGTATATCGGCGCCTTGAGCGCTTCGGCCGCTTCGAATATCGCCCAGAATTTCGGATCGTCCAGATATTCACCTTTGGTATGCGAGTTTATGATCGCTCCCTTGAGTCCTAGCTTGGTGACGCCGCGCTCGAGTTCCTTGGCGGCCTCACCTGGGTCCTGCGGTGCAACGGCGGCAAGTCCGGCGAAGCGGTCCGGCTTTGCTTTGATGCCGTCGGCAAGGCGATCATTAGCGAGCCGCGCCATGGCGACGGCTTTGTCTTTCTCGTAAATCTGCACGCCGGGTGCGGTGAGAGACAGGAGTTGGATATCAATGCCCGTCGCGTCCATGACGCCGAGACGGTGTCCGCTGATATCCGAGATGATCTCGCGGAACTTGTTGGTGCCGGGCATGCGCATCACTTCACCCCACAGCATAGCCATTCCCGGTTCATCGGCGGCTTTCGCGCTGGCCATGTCCCGGATATCGTCAAAGATCTCAGGGGGCATCCACGATTCTTCGACGGCGATGCGCTTGTAGTCTCTCTTGTTCGGGGCGGGCGCGACACCGGTTGCGTTGGCGATGCCGGTCTGGAGCGCGACCGCGGATAGCGCAGCTCCTTTGATGAAGGATCTGCGATGTAATGCACTATACTTGGGTATCGAATGATCTGAGAAAGGGCCGGCTGATTGCTTTGAGGTCGAGCGGTCAATGTCGGACTTCTTCATGGCAAATGCTCCTGGTCGTTTCCTTCGGCTGGAGTTGCCGAATGCTGCAAAAGAGATTGCAAGCGCTGGCCGCTTCAGCCGTCACTGGCCGATACTTGCCAAGGCCTTGGTACTTTTCCTGAGAGTTTTGCGTGATAATGGCGCCGGGCTAGTGATGCGGCACCAACGCTTGAACCCGCCTCATTGTGTAGGTGCCGCATCACAAAGCATCGTTTGTTTCCGTCCAATACTTGACTGGCAACGCATTGATACCGATAAGGCAATAGGAATCATACTCATCGCGAGAATAGTCGGCATTGTTTCAGGGCACGATCCCAAAAAAACTGTCAGGTTTTTGTGACAAGATCAAGCGATAAGACGAAGAGGGGAGCGCGGTTGATACAACCTGCGCGTCGGCGCTTTGTGGTGGGCAGTTGGTGGACAATTCGTATTCGAGTCGGCGGATGTTTCCGGCTATGGTGCCGGCCGCTGGAACGTGGACCGCGTCTGCGGATCGTTGGCTGCAGCTTGAACCGGGAGACCAGGACGTGAATGTCGTTGTGATCGGAGCCGGGCCGGCCGGTCTCTACTTCTCCTATCTTCTGAAGGCGCGACGCCCGGATATTTCGATCCGCGTGTTCGAGCAGAATCCGGCGGACGCAACCTTCGGATTCGGCGTGGTGTTCTCGGACCGTGCGCTTGAGTTCCTCAAGGACGACGATCCCGACACTTACGACCTGATCACGCCGCAAATGGAGTCCTGGCCCGACATGACGCTGGACCTTGAAGGGGAGGTCGTTCGCATCGACGGCGTCGGATTCTCTGCAATCGGGCGGCTCGACCTGCTGCGTCTGCTGCGCTCGCGCGCCGAGAGTGCCGGGATCGTCGTCGACTATGAGCACAGGGTCGGCTCGCTCGACGAGGTGAAGGACGCAGACCTGATCGTCGGCGCCGACGGCGTCAATTCACTCGTGCGCACGTCCGATCCGGCGGCGTTCGGGGCCACGGTCGGGTATCTGTCCAACAAGTTCATCTGGTATGGAACGACCAAGCGGTTCGAGACGCTGAGCCAGACGTTCCGGCGCAATGCGCACGGTGCGTTCAATGGGCACCACTACCGTTTCTCCCCGAGGATGAGCACATTCATCGTCGAGACCGACGCGCAGACCTTCGACCGTGTTGGATTTGCGCGAATGGATGCCGCGCAAACAAAGGCCTATTTCGAGCAAGTGTTCGCCGACACGCTCGATGGACACGAACTGGTCTCGAACAAGTCGATCTGGCGGAATTTCCCGCAGATCGCGAATACGCATTGGAGTGCCGGCAATCGCGTGCTGATCGGCGATGCGTTGCATACCGCGCATTTTTCCATCGGCTCGGGAACGCGCCTCGCGATGGAGGACGCGATATCGCTCGTTGCCGCGATCGGTCGGTCGCCGAGCGACCTGCCGGCCGCTCTCGCCGCCTATGAAGCCGAGCGCTGCCCCATTTTGGAAAAGCTCGTCGCTGCCGCCAATACCAGCGCCGCGTGGTATGAGTGCTTTGCCGAGCACATGCGCCTTGCCCCGTTCGACTTTGCGATGGGCTACATCACGCGATCGGGCCGGCTCGATGTCGCCAAGCTCCGCCACCAGTCACCGGAGTTCGTTCGCCACTACGAGGCCGCGTGCGGTCCTCTTGCGCTTCACTGAGGCGGAGAGCGCATCTGCGTCTCACAGAGATGCGGGCGACGCCTTGGCATGCGGCATAAGTGGTTGCTCACGATAATCCATAACCGTAGCGGTGTTCATGATCAGCCACTGACAGGTGCCGTCGTCGGAACGTCCGCCCCGGCGTCGAAGGAAGCCTGACGCGCCGCTTTCGAAAGGAGGCGCCATGTATCGCTGCTACTCGCATCGTCGGAAGGCGAGACCGTCGTGATGACGCACGCAATATCGTTTTCCGCATTGAACACCGGCGCCGCTTGGCCGGCGATGCCGGGCTGGATGTGTCCGCTGCGGATCACGCCGCACTGGTCGCGAATATCCTCGAGCGTGCCGGCGTTCGGCTTTTGTGGGGCCGGTGTCTTTAGATCTTTGGGCAGTGTCTTGGCAGAGCGGTTCGATGAAAAGGTCGGCCGGCGGCGCGACGGCAGCAATGCCGACACGGCGGCCGGGATCCTCACACAATCGCTGGCGCAGACCGAAGATTGTTTGGCACCTGAAGGCGTCGCCGTTCACGCCGTGGGAAACGCATTGGTGGTTCCGGCTGCTGAATGCGATGGCGTGATCCTGACATTCAGCGTGGCGACCAGATGAATCCTTCGCGCGCAGTCATCGGTTTGCTGGGTGGCATGGGTTGGCCGTCGACAGCCCACTATTACGCGACGATCAACCGGCTGACGGCCGAGCGCGGCCAGACCGTCCATGTGCTGGTCAACAGCCTGTCCTTCGACCAGGTGCTCGGTACGGCAGAAACCGATGGCTTTGATGCGGTGAGCGACATCCTCGCCGTCGAAGCGGCACGGCTTGAGCGTGCGGGCGCCGATGTGATCATGCTATGCGCGGTCACCGCCCATCTCGTTCACCGGCGGGTCGCCGAGACAATCGAGACACCGGTGCCGCATATCGGCCATTCCCTCGCGCGCCATCTGGAACATCATCCGACGTCTCGGTTCGGCCTGCTTGGCACGAAGCCGGCATTGACGGGTGATGCGCTGGCTCTGAAGGGGAAGGGGGCCGGATTGCTGCCTTCGGGCGACCATTTGGATGCGCTGGATCGGGTCATTCGCCAGGAGATCGCCTTCGGCCGTATCGGGCCGCAGCAGGTCGCGGTCGTCAACCGCGCTGTCATGGATCTTGAACGGCAAGGGGCGACCGACATCGTCTTGGCATGCACCGAGCTTCCGTTGCTGGCCGATCGTCTTGACACTGTCCTGCCAAAGATCGATGCGGTGGTGCTGCATTGTCGAAGTGCGCTCGAATGCGCCGGCATACCGAGGGCATGATCCGGGAACGCGCTCGCGCGCAGTAAACGCGGTTGCAACGCTTCGGTCATCCGTGTACGCGCATGCACCGCCGGGCGCGGGGCATCCGGCGCAGCGGGGCAGCGTGACTGAGACAATCAACGAGCTTCTAGAGCTTCACCGGTCGGGCAAGCGAACGCCGGAAGAAACGGTGGCGTCGACCTTTGCCCGTATCCGCGCCGCTGCCGACCCGGCGCTGTTCATCACGCTGCGCGACGAAGCTGAAACGCGCACTGAGGCGCGTGCGCTCGCGGCGCGCGGAGCGATCGATCTGCCGCTGTATGGCGTGCCCTTCGCGGTGAAAGACAATATCGATGTCGCCGGCCTGCCGACGACGGCCGGCTGCCCGGCCTTTGCCTATCGAGCTGAAAACGACGCGACGGTGATCGCGCGACTGCGCGCGGCGGGTACCCTCGTTGTCGGCAAGACCAATCTCGATCAATTCGCGACCGGCCTGGTCGGCGTACGCTCACCCTATGGCGTACCGCGCAATGCCCTCAATCCGCGGCTCATACCGGGCGGATCGAGTTCCGGTTCGGCGGCTGCGGTGGCGGCGGGGCTGGTGCCGCTGGCGCTCGGCACCGACACCGCCGGCTCCGGCCGGGTGCCGGCGATGCTCAACAATATTGTCGGCCTCAAACCAAGCCTCGGCCTCGTTTCGACCTTCGGCGTGGTGCCGGCCTGCCGGACGCTCGACTGCGTCTCCGTGTTCGCGCTCACCGTCGACGATGCCTTCGCAGCGCTTGGCGTGATCGCCGGCCCTGACGACAAGGACGCCTATTCGCGCCCGCGCGTGCTCGGCCTTCCCGGCGCGCTGCCGCCGCACCTGCGCGTCGGCGTGCCGCGCCCGGACGACCGCGTCTTCTTCGGCGACGCGCGGGCCGCGGCGGATTACGACGCGGCACTCGAACGCCTCGGCCGCCTCGGGCTTGCCATCACCGACATCGACATTGCACCGTTCCTCGCGAGCGCACGGATGCTCTACGAGGGGCCGTGGGTCGCGGAACGTTACGCCGCGGTGCGCACGCTGATCGAACGCGAGCCCGAGGCGCTGCATGCGGTGACGCGCGGCATTATTCGTCCGGGACGCGATGTGACGGCGCCCGATGCGTTTGGCGCCTTTTATCGCTTGGAGGAGCTGCGCCGCGAAGCCGCGCGCGTATGGACGAATATCGACGTGCTGGTCGTGCCGACCGCGCCGACCGTCTATACGGTCGATGAGGTTCTGGCCGATCCGATCACGCTCAACAGCCGGCTCGGGACCTATACCAACTTCGTAAACCTGCTCGACCTGTGCGGGCTTTCGGTGCCGACCGCTTTGCATGATCGCGGATCGGATATCGGCATGATCCCGTTCGGGATCACGTTGCTGGCGCCGGCGGGCGACGACGCGCTCCTTGCCTCCATCGGCCGGGTGCTCCATGCCGATGCCGGCTTGCCGCTCGGCGCCATTGGCCGTTCGCAACCGGCGTTGCCGTCGCTTCCCGCGCGCGCGATCGGTGACACGGTGATCATCGCCGTCATGGACGCGCATATGACCGGCCTGCCGCTCAATGACGAGTTGCGCGAGCACGGTGCGCGTTTCTGGGAAGCGACGACAACCAGCGCCGACTATCGTTTCTTTGCTTTGCCAGGCACGACGCCACCGCGTCCCGGGCTGCTGCAGGTGGAGAAGGGACAAGGTACCGCGATCGAGGTCGAGCTGTGGGCGATGGCGCCGGACGGCTTCGGTCGCTTCGTTGCCGCCATGCCGGCGCTTTTGTCGGCCGGCTCGATCACGCTGGCCGACGGCCGCGTGGTGAAGGGCTTTCTCGTCGAGGCCGAAGCAGCAAAAGGCGCGAGGGACATTTCCGAATTCGGTGGCTGGCGCGCCTATCTCCAAGCGATGCAAGCGGGCTAGAGCATGATCCCGAAAAGTTGGCAGACTTTTCGGACAAGATCATGCGACAAACAAAGAGAAAGGGAGCGCGGTCGATTCAAAGAGAAGCCATCGCGCTCTACGGAGTGAGAACCTTGACACGGCGTGGTTCGTCACCGAAACGATCCGCCGGAAGCAGTATCCCTCAAAGCGAACTCAAATAGGCCTCGTATTCTTCGCGCACGGTCGTGATGTGCAGGCGCATCGCTTCTCCCGCACGCACCCGTTCGCCGCGCATGATCGCCACCATCACCTGATCATGCTCGGCATGCGACTTTGCGAGCCGACCGAGATTGCGGAACTGAGCACGCCTGAACGGCGCCACCCTCACGCGCGTGGTGACCGTCAGCTCGGCGAGATATTCGTTGTGCGCGCCGTTGTAGATCGCCGCATGGAACGCTTCGTTGATCTCGTGATAGCGCTGCGGATCGCCGCCATGGATGAGCGCCCGCAGGTCTTCGTGGATGTCCTCCAGCGTCTTGCGCTCGGCGCGTGTCATGCGCTCGGCCGCGAAGGAGGCACACAGCGCTTCCAGTTCCGCCATCGCCTCGAACATGCCGACAAGCCGCTCATGACTCGGGCGGGCGACGACGGCGCCGCGGTGTGGGCGCGCTTCCACGAGCCCGCTCGCGTCGAGCAGGCGGAGCGCCTCGCGGACCGGCGTGCGCGACACCTGGAATCGGCGTGCCAGCTCAGTCTCGTCGAGCGCGGTGCCGGGCGCGAGCTCACCGGCAATGATCTTGTCGGCAAGCTGGTGGCGCAGGCTCTCCACGAGCGTGCGGCGGCGGGTGCCATTCTCGGCGCGGTCAAGAACGAGGGTGGTCATGAGCTTGCTCCTGACATGCGGGGCGGCAACGCGCCAGTCTCTGCCTCGCTCTCATGATCCGCTTTCTGACTAATCAGGATACCATGTTGCCTAATAATTCATCATATCAGTCTTGATCGGGCCACAAGTTTCGATATTTTTTTCAAAAATATCAATGCAATAAATATTGCATACAATTGGCATGGCCTTTGCCTTGCTCCCGGCAGGTTTCCGCATCTGCCGCACACAGGGCACCGCGCAAAGTGGCTATGTCTCGACCCAGCGCCAAAGCAGCCAAGAGCGAGGAGGCAGCCGTCCAACCCGAAGGCCGCGATCGGGCCGAGGGTGAGTCCGGTGGCCATCGGCGACCGGGTGCTCCGCGCGTGCCGGACGCCGGCGAGCTGATCGTCGACGGCTCGGCGCGCGGGCGCGACGCAGACCGTCAGCTCATTGCCGTGTGCGGCGCCCATATGAGCGGACTTCCGCTCAATGCCGAGTTGGTCAAGCTTGGCGGCATGCTGGCGACCGCGACGCGGACAACCTCCGACTATCGACTGTTTGCGCTCGACGGCTTTTCTCCGCCGCGCCCGGGACTGCTGCGTGTCGGCAGCAACAAGGGAGCGATGATCGACCTCGAAGTGTGGTCGCTTCCGATCGAGCAGGTCGGTCGCTTCCTCCGCGGCATTTCCGCTCCGCTCTGCATCGGTCATGTCGCGCTCGCCATCGGCGGCACCGTGCACGGCTTCTTGTGCGAAGCCTGCGCGACCGAAACGGCACGCGACATCACGGAATTCGGCGGCTGGCGACAGTTCCTATCCGCCTCCGCGTGAACGGCCCGCCGGCCGTTAAAGGCCACGGATCAGAAAGGATAGTGAGCCATGGCAATCGATCGCAGACTGTTCTTGAAAGGTACCGCCGGCCTGACGACCGCCAGCGCCCTTGTCGGGTTTCCGATGATCAATCGCGGCGCCCGCGCGGAGGAGGCCGAGTTCGCCGGCACCATCAAGGCCGGCCATCTCGTCGGCATCTGCATGTCGCCGCTGTTCATGGCGGACGCTGCCGGGTTCTTCAAGGAGGAGGGGCTCAAGGTCGACCTGACCTGGATGCCCAATCCCGGCGACTCCGTCGCCGCGCTGTCGAGCGGCGCCGCGCAGTTCATCCATAATCCGTTCACGACCACCTATGTGGCTGTCTCCAAGGGTTCGCCCTTGAAGATCATCTCCGGCTCAGGTGCCGGCGGGCTGGTGGTGATCGCGCAAAAGGAGACCGGCCTTAAGTCGATGGCGGATCTGAAGTCTAAGGTCGGAAAGGGATTTAAGGTCGGCTCGCAGCGCACCAACACGCTGGAGCTTACTTTCTATCGCAACCTGACCAATGCCGGCATGAAATACGCCGACTTCGAGATGGTCTACTTCTCCGACCATTTCAGCATGGCGGCCGCTTTCGAGACCAAGGCCGTCGATCTCGTCACCCATGTCGAACCCTACTCGACCAAGCTTGTCGACTTGTTCGGCGGCGTGGCGCTCGCCGACAATACCGATGCATGGGGCAAGGATGCGCCCGACTGTGTCGTCAGCGTTCGCGAGGATTTTCTCAAATCCTATCCCGGCACCGTGAAGAAGTATCTCCGCGCCATCCTGAAGGCCGACAGGCTGATCAAGAGCGACATGCTCGAAGCTGCAAAGATCCTCGACAAGAACAGGTATTACAAAGTCGACTTCGAGACGCTCAAAGCCGCGCTCCCGCGCCAGAAGCCGCAGGTCGACCTGATCGAATCTGCAAAAGGAATGGATGTCGCGATCGGCGACATGGTGACGCTCGGCTATCTGAAAGAGTCTCCGAAGAGCGTGACCGACTTCACGATCTTGAAAACGCTCGTCTGAGGTCGACCAGCAAGCGGATAAGCGACCATGTCCCGGCGGCTGGACGCATTGGCCTCGATGAGAACGGTATTGGCCGCGCCCCGAGACGGCGTGGCCAGCACCGCAAGCCGCATGCTGCGCTCCATCGTCCGGGTCCTGTTCCCGTGGCTCGTCGTCGTGCTCGTCTGGGAAGCGGCGGCGCGAGCGGGCTATGTCAATGTCACCCTGTTTCCACCGCCCAGCCATTTCATCCGTTACGTCATCGAAAACGACTTTCGCTTCGGCATCGGTCCACAGGGCGTGACCATGTGGGCCTCGATCCTGTCGAGCTTGTTGCGTGTTCTCGTCGGGCTCGCGCTTGGCTTCGTCGCTGCCCTCGCCACCGGGCTCCTGCTATCGACCTGGCCTGCGGGGCGAAACTTCATCATGCCGTTGCTGCAGGGTCTCGCGCCGATCGCGCCGATTGCCTGGATTCCGCTCGGCATCGTGCTGTTCGGAGTCGGCAACAAGACCGCGATCTTCATCGTCTTTGTCGGCGTGTTTTTCGTGCTGACCATCGCGACCACCGTCGCGGTCAGCAGCGTCGATCAAAAGCTCATAAAGAGCGCGCGCACGCTTGGCGCCAGCGGACCTCAGATCTGGACCACGGTCGTGCTGCCCGCCGTGCTGCCGCAGGTGTTCACGCTGCTGCGGATCAATTTCTTCGGCGCCTGGATGGCAGTCCTGGCAGCCGAAATGGTCGGCCTCAAAAACGGGCTGGGCGCGATCATCATCATGGGCCGCGAGATGTTCGACACCGATCTTATTCTGGTCGGGATGTGCCTGATCGGCGCCTGCGGCTATGCCGTCGACAGCCTGCTGCTGGCGATCCAGCGCAGCGTTCTGTGGTGGAAGGAGCCGACCTGATGACGCTGCTCAAGGCCGTGCAGATCACCAAGGTCTGGGAAGGCGCGCGCGGCCTCTCGGTCAAGGCGCTCGACAATGTTTCGGTCGAGGCGGACAACGGTGCGTTCGTCGCGATCCTCGGTCCATCCGGATGCGGCAAGTCGACTTTGTTGGAGATCATTGCCGGGCTGGAGGCGCCGACCACCGGCGATGTGCGCATGGACGGCCGCACCGTCACCGAAGCCTCCCCCGAGCGCTGCATGGTATTCCAGGATTTGTGCCTGTTTCCCTGGCTGTCGGTGTTCGACAATGTCGCCTTCGGGCTGCGACGGCGCGGCATCGCAAGAGCCGAGCTGAAGGAGCGTGTCGACGAAGTGCTGGACAGGGTCGGCCTTTCCCGCTTCGCCGGCCACTTTCCGCATCAGCTTTCCGGCGGGATGAAGCAGCGCGTGGCGATCGCGCGGGCGCTTGTGCAGAAGCCGCGCCTGCTCTTGATGGACGAGCCGTTCGCGGCACTCGATTTCCAGACCCGCGTGCTGATGCAGCACTTCCTTCTGGAAGTCTGGGAGAGCTTCGGCACCACAATCATGTTCGTCACCCACCATATCGATGAAGCGATCCTGCTTGCCGACACCGTCTATGTCATGAGCGCCGGGCCCGGCCGCATTGTCGACTGCGTCGATATCGAGCTGCCGCGTCCGCGCAGCTACACCACCGACGCCTTCAACCAATATCGGGTCGCGCTGACCGAGCAGATGGAGCGCGAGGTCATGCGCACCTATCAGCCGCTCGCCGCCGCCGAATAGAAAGACGAGGTCAATCGATGAGCAAGACGCGTTTCCGTGCCGGCATTGTCCAGACACTCGCCCGCCTCGGCGACCTCGACTACAACATCGCGCTGGTCGAACGCTATGTCGAAGAAGCAGTCCGGCAAGGCGCCGAGCTGGTCGTGTTTCCCGAATGCATGAACACCGGCTACCTCTTCGATTCCGCCGCGCATGCACGGCAATTGGCCGAGCCGGTCGACGGGCGCTTCGTTTCGGCGATGGCTGCGCTCTGCCGCAAGCACGGGATCTATGTCGCCAGTGGCTTCACCGAATGGGACCCGAAGCGCCAAGCAATCTTCAATACCGGTCTGCTGCTCGACCGGCGCGGCGAGATCATCGTCCACTATCACAAACAGTTCCTCGCCACGCATGACCAGAACTGGTTCGCCTTTGGGATCAATGGCTGTCCGGTTGTCGACACGGATCTCGGCCGCCTGGGCCTGTTGATCTGCTTCGATGGCCGGATTCCGGAGATCGCGCGCTGCCTGGCGCTGCAGGGCGCCGACGTCCTGGTCGACATGGCGAACTTCTTCGCCATGGACCAGGCCGAGATGTGGGGGCCGGCGCGCGCCTATGAGAACGGCGTATGGCTTGTCGCCGCGACCAAGGCCGGGCACGAGCGCTCGATCTATTATCCCGGCGGCAGCATGATCGTCGATCCGCGCGGCCAGGTTCGCGGAATGCTCCCCTACGATACCCACGGCGTGCTGGTCGACGACATCGATCCGGCCGAGGCGCGCGACAAGTCCTGGTTCGCCGGCGCCGATCGCTTCGGCGATCGCCGGCCGCAATCTTACGCAGTCCTCGGCTTGCCACATGAGCAGACGCCGGTCGCGGGCATCGAAACCGTTCCCCTCGTCCCGGCGGAGTCGACCAGCAAGGTTGCGGCCTGCCAGATTCACGTATCAGTGGACACCGACGAAGCGGCGGTGTTCGCGCAAGTCAGCCACGCCGCCAAGCTCGGCATCAAGATCATCACGTTGCCGGAATATGCATTCTGTGCCGACTGGTCGCCGGATGCCGATACGATCGGGCGCGCCACGCCGCTCTCGGCGCTGACCGAGCAGGCGATGACGATCACCGCCGCCTATGACTGCATCCTCGCCTTGCCGCATGGCGATGTGGACAGCGACAGCGGGGCGATCGCTCCGGTGACGCGGCTGGTCGGCAAGGACGGCATCATCGGCGACTACCGAAAGGTCCACCTGACCGCACGCGAGCGCCAATGGGCACAAGCGGGCAGTGCGTTTCCCGTCTTCGAAACGCGCTTCGGCCGCATCGGGATGATGATGGGATATGATGGCTGCTTCCCGGAGGCCTCGCGCGCGCTTGCGGTCGGTGGCGCCGATATCATCCTCTGGCCGACCGCCATGCGCCACCGGCAGGAACGCGAATGGCTGATGGTGCCGCGCGCGGCGGACAATCGCTGTGCGCTGGTGGTGGCGAACCGGCTCGACTGTCCCTATCCGGGCGGCAGCGTGGTCGTGCCGCCATCCGGTTTCCCGCAGTGGGATGTCAATGCCATGGCACCCAAGACGATGGCGATGGGCGCGGTGATGCCGGCATTCCTCGACCTCGCGGTGACGCGGCAGAAGCAGATGATTCCGAAGGTGCACATGTTCCGCAACCGCCTGACCGCAACCTATGCACCGCTGACCGACGCCGACTCCGTCCTCCGCGCGGCGGAGTGAGTGCAATGGCCTGCGAACTGCTCGCGATCAGTTTCGACGATCTGTATGTCGGGCGGGCTACGCTCGACATGGCGTTTCATCCAAACCTGAAGGCGCTCAGTGGGCGCACCGTGGTGCTGACCGGTGTGCTCGCCCCGGGCCATGATCACGACATCGATGCCGGCGGGCATGGCCACGATCCGCGTCGGGTGGCGCCGCTCATCATCACGGATGCGCCCGGACACTGCCCCGATTGCGCTCCGGCGCCGGTCGCAACGCTGCAGGTCTCCGGCCTCGACGCATTGCCCGCCGATGCGGTTCCCGGCGAAACAATGCTGACGCTCACGGGAACGCTGGAGTTCGGCTACGCCGTCGACCAGACCGGCCACGCCTCATTTATCCGCCTCACCCGTGCGAGTCTCGTCGACTGATCGCATACGGCATGTTCGGTGATATGGCCGCTGCGAGAGCGTTGAGATCGCGATCGTATTGTTTGCTAGTGTTCCGACTCTGACGGTCCGACCCCAGACCGTCAGCCCGCAACACTAGCTGATTCGATGCTTTGTGATGCGGCATCAACACAATGAGACGGGCTCAAGCGTTGGTGCCGCATTGCTAGTATCTCGGCACAGGGGTTTTGACTCTTTGAGGTCGCGTCAAGTTTGTGGGCCGCGGATAGGCGCGGCCCATTTTGGCGCGGGCTTTTTCGGTTGT
>JANQIP010000140.1 GCA_028282095.1 Xanthobacteraceae bacterium
GCCGGCCAATTCGATCGAGGCGGTGATCTGGGTCGCGGTCGGCGGCCGCGGCACACTGGTCGGCCCCGTGCTCGGCGCTTTCCTCGTCAATTACACCAAGACCACCTTCACCTCCGGTCCTCTCGCACCGTACTGGTTGTTCATTCTCGGCGGCCTGTTCGTCGTCGTCACGCTGCTGCTGCCGAAGGGCATTATGGGCGCCTACGCGCATTGGCGTGACTGGCTCCGCGGCCGCAAGAAGGCCGACGCGTTGCCCGAAGCCACAGCGCGCGCGGCGGAGTGATCGTATGCTTGAGCCTCACACCACCTCGGCCATTCTCTATCTCGACGGCGTCACCGTGTCGTTCGACGGCTTCAAGGCGCTCAGCCAGTTGTCGCTCGTTGTCGAGCCGGGCGAGATGCGCGCCATCATCGGGCCGAACGGCGCCGGCAAGACGACCATGATGGACGTCGTCACCGGCAAGACCCGGCCCGACCATGGCGAAGTCTTCTTCGAGCAGGGCACCTACGACCTGTCCCAGCTCGACGAGACCGAGATCGCCGAGCTCGGCATCGGTCGCAAGTTCCAGAAGCCGACGGTATTCGAGATGCACACGGTCGAGGACAATCTGCTGCTGGCGCTCAAGGACGACCGGCGCGTGCGGGCGACACTGCTGTGGCGCTCGTCATCGGCGCAGGAGCAGCGCATCGAAGACATCCTCGACACCATTCGCATGAAAAGCGTGCGCTCGCGCGTTGCCGGCAGCCTGTCGCATGGACAGAAGCAATGGCTCGAGATCGGCATGCTGCTCGCCCAGGACCCCAAGCTGCTCCTGGTCGACGAGCCGGCCGCCGGCATGACCGATGCCGAGACCCGGCAGACGGCCGAGCTGCTCAAGGAGATCAACCGCGACCATACCGTGATCGTGGTCGAGCACGACATGACCTTTGTGCGCGATCTCGGCGTACGCGTGACCTGCCTGCACGAAGGCTCGGTGCTGGCGGAAGGCTCGATCGACCAGGTCTCGCAGAACGAGCGCGTGGTCGAAGTTTATCTGGGGCGGTGAGGACGGCGAGAGCGGCGCATGGCGACTGGCGAAAACACAGCGGTGCTCGAGGTCGACGCCATCGACCTGAAGTATGGCGCCGCGCAGGCGTTGCGCGGCATCTCGCTGCGTGCCGAGCCCGGCAAGGTGACCTGCGTGCTCGGCCGCAACGGTGTCGGCAAGACCAGCCTGCTGCGCGCACTGGTCGGTCAGCATCCGGTGAGCGCCGGCTCGATCACCTTCGATGGCGCGGACATCACGACGCTACCGACCGCCGAGCGCGCCCGGCGGCGCATCGCCTATGTCCCGCAGGGACGCGAGATCTTTCCGCTGCTCACGGTCGAGGAGAACCTGGAAACCGGATTTGCGCCGCTGCCGCGCGATCAGCGCAGCGTCCCCGACGACGTCTTCACGCTGTTTCCGGTGCTGCGCGATATGCTGCGGCGGCGGGGCGGCGACCTCTCCGGCGGCCAGCAGCAGCAATTGGCGATCGGCCGCGCGCTGGTGATGCGGCCGCGCCTGTTGTTGCTTGACGAGCCGACCGAAGGGATCCAGCCCTCGATCATCAAGGATATCGGCCGCGCCATCTCCTTCCTGCGCTCGCTCAAGGACATGGCGATCATCCTGGTCGAGCAGTATCTCGATTTCGCGCAGGAGCTCGGCGACCATCTCGTGGTCATGGACCGCGGCGCGATCGTCTACGCCTGTGATAAAGCAGACCTGGATGAGGCCGCGCTCAAACGCGCACTCGCGATTTGATGGATTTTTGTGGCGATCGACCTTTGGTATCGGGTGAAACGCTTGACGAGGCGCAGCAAGCTCATTCACCTCTCCGCGGTGGGGAGAAGCAAGATTCACCTCACCCCGGCGGGGAGAGGTCGGCTCACACCATTACTCCCTCCCCCGCTTGCGGGGGAGGGTTGGGGAGGGGGCCGTGCGCGTTCCATGAATCTGCTCTGCCAGTTCGGTTCGGATGATCGCTGCGCTTGACGGTGTGAGATGCTAGCTAAGACCGACACGTCGCGAATCTTTGATGCGAACCGCGCGACCGGCCGCATCGCGCTCAGCGTCCGCACCGTCGCCGGGCGCACGCAGCGCATGCGGGTGCATGAGGACGGTTCGCTGCGCGTGCGATTTCCCAATATTACGAGCGACGCGCTGGAGGCCGTGCTGGTCAATACCGGCGGCGGCATGACCGGCGGCGACCGTTTCTCGATCGACCTTGAAGTTACACGAGGCGCCAATCTGACCTTCAGCACGGCGGCGGCAGAAAAAATCTACCGATCGACCGGTGCCGATGCCGAGATGACTGTGAGGCTCGCGGTCGAAGACGGCGGGCGGCTTACCTGGCTGCCGCAGGAGACCATCCTGTTCGACCGCGCACGTCTTGCACGCCGCATCGATATCGAGCTTGCCGAAGGTGCCGCACTGATCGCGGCGGAGGCGATCGTGTTCGGCCGCACCGCCATGGGCGAAGCGATGAATCATGGTTTCTTCTCCGACCGCTGGCGCCTGCACCGTGCCGGCAGGCTGGTATTCGCCGATCATCCGCGCCTCGATGGCTGCATCGCCCAAAAACTCGGCCGGCCGGCGGTCACGGCCGGCGGGATCGCGATTGCAACGGTGCTGATCGCGCCCGGTCATGACGAAAAGGTTGATGCGGTGCGCGCGCTTGACGAACACTATGCGGGCGAGGTCGGCATCTCGGCCTGGAACGGGATTGCGGTGGCGCGCCTGTGCGCGCGCGACGGCACCGTGCTCCGCCATGATCTGACGGCCGTTTTGGCGGCGCTGGGCGTAAAGCCGCCGCGGCTCTGGTTGCAGTGAGGTAAGGATGCATCTGACACCGCGGGAAAAGGACAAATTGCTGATCGCCATGGCCGCCATGGTCGCGCGCCGCCGGCTCGAACGTGGCGTCAAGCTCAATCACCCCGAGGCCGTCGCGCTGATCTCCGATTTCATTCTGGAAGGGGCGCGCGACGGCAAGACTGTCGCCGAGCTGATGCGCGAAGGCGCCCATGTGCTCACCCGCGACCAGGTCATGGACGGCATCGCCGAGATGATCCCCGAGATCCAGGTGGAAGGAACGTTTCCGGACGGCACCAAGCTCGTCACCGTCCATGATCCGATCCGCTGACAGGAGGTGCGATGAACTCCGTTCCAGAACGACGTCCGCTCAGCTTGACCCGCATTCCGTTCATTCCCGCGCAAGCGGGAATCCAGTCTCGTCCATTTCGCCTGGGTCCCCGCTTACGCGGGGACGAACGGTCCGCCACCTACTCCAAGCCACACACAACACCGAGCTTGCAGCCATGATTCCCGGTGAACTTTTTATCAAGGACGGCGAGGTCGAGCTCAATGCCGGGCGCGACACCGTGCGGCTTGCCGTGTCCAATGCGGGCGACCGGCCGATCCAGGTCGGCGCGCACTACCACTTTTTCGAGACCAATCCGGCGCTCCAGTTCGACCGCGACAAGGCGCGCGGCATGCGGCTCGATATCCCGGCAGGAACCGCGGTGCGGTTCGAGCCCGGGCAGACGCGCGAAGTCACGCTGGTTGCGCTCGCAGGCGCACGCACGGTTTACGGTTTTCGTGGCGAAGTGATGGGCAAGCTCTGAGGGATCACCAATGCCGGCACGCATTTCGAGGCACGCTTATGCCGACATGTTCGGCCCCACGACCGGCGACCGCCTGCGCCTTGCCGATACCGATCTCATCATCGAGGTGGAGCAGGACTTCACCGTCCCCGGCGAGGAGGTGAAATTCGGCGGCGGCAAGGTGATCCGCGACGGCATGGGCCAATCGCAGGTCACCAACCGGGACGGCGCGGTCGACACCATCATCACCAATGCGCTGATCCTCGACCACACCGGGATCATCAAGGCCGATGTCGGCCTCAAGGACGGCCGCATCGCCGCCATCGGCAAGGCGGGAAACCCCGATATCCAACCCGGCGTGACCATCGTGATCGGACCCGGCACCGAAGCAATCGCCGGCGAAGGCAAGATCCTCACTGCCGGCGGGTTCGACTGCCACATCCATTTCATCTGCCCGCAGCAGGTCGATGAGGCGCTGATGAGCGGCGTCACGACGATGCTGGGCGGCGGCACGGGCCCCGCCGCCGGCACCAACGCCACCACATGCACGCCCGGACCCTGGCATATCGGCCGCATGATCCAGGCGGCCGACGCGTTTCCGGTCAATCTCGGCTTTTCCGGCAAGGGCAATGCATCGCTTCCCGCCGCGCTTGTGGAAATGGTGGAAGCCGGCGTCTGCGCCCTGAAACTGCACGAGGATTGGGGCACGACGCCCGCCGCCATCGACTGCTGCCTTTCGGTTGCCGACGATTACGACGTGCAGGTGATGATCCACACCGACACGCTCAACGAGTCGGGTTTTGTCGAGCACACCATCGAGGCCTTCAAAGGCCGCACCATCCATGCCTTCCACACCGAGGGGGCCGGCGGCGGCCACGCGCCCGACATCATCAAAGTCGCGGGCCTGAAGAACGTCCTGCCGTCCTCGACCAATCCAACGCGGCCGTTCACCCGCAACACCATCGACGAGCATCTCGACATGCTGATGGTGTGCCATCATCTCGATCCCGCGATCGCGGAAGACCTCGCTTTTGCCGAAAGCCGCATCCGCAAGGAGACCATCGCCGCCGAAGACATCCTCCACGATATCGGCGCGATTTCGATGATGGCGTCGGACTCGCAGGCGATGGGACGGGTCGGCGAGGTGATCATCCGCACCTGGCAGACCGCCGATAAGATGAAGAAGCAGCGCGGACGCTTTAAGGAAGAAACGGGCGACAACGACAATGTCCGCGTCAAACGCTATATCGCCAAATACACCATCAATCCCGCGATCGCGCATGGCATCTCAAAGCACATCGGGTCCGTGGAAATAGGCAAGCTCGCCGACCTCGTGCTGTGGTCGCCGGCCTTTTTCGGGGTTAAGCCGGAGACGATCATCAAAGGCGGATCGATCGTTGCCGCACCGATGGGCGATCCCAATGCCTCGATCCCGACGCCGCAGCCGGTGCATTACCGGCCGATGTTCGGCGCTTTCGGCAAGGCACTCACGGCCTCCTCGCTGACCTTCATTTCGGCGGCGGCGTTGAACGCCGGCCTGCGCGAGAAGCTCGGCACCGAAAAGCCGATGGCCGCCGTCGAGCACACCCGCGATATCTCCAAGGCGAGCATGGTGCATAACGGGGAAACGCCCGCGATCACCGTCGATCCGGAAACCTACGAAGTGACCGCCGACGGCGAGCTGCTTACCTGCGAGCCCGCGCACGTGCTGCCGATGGCGCAGCGGTATTTTTTGTTCTGATCAGAGCATGATCCCGAAAAGTTGGCAGGTCTTTTTTGGACAAGATCATGCGATCAAACAAAGAGAAACACAGCGCGATTGATTCAGACTGGATGAACAGCGCTTTTGTCCGTTCGTCCCCGCGAAAGCGGGGAACCAGGATTTCGTTGAGAAGCGAACTGGATTCCCGCTTGCGCGGGAATGAACGGAAGCTAGAGCATGATCCCGAAAAGTTGGCAGACTTTTCTCCAGTTTCGGTCAGTGCAGCCGGGTGACATGAAGCGGGCGAGCGATATCAGGAAAGCCGGCGATTGGGACGTAGCGCGTGCCTGCGATGCCGTCGTGCTCGATGCCGATGAGCGGCATCGCCGGCGGATCGCATTGACCGGCGAATCCGGCACGCGCTTCGTGCTCGATCTGCCTGAAGCCGCACACCTTCATCACGGCGACGGCCTCGTGCTCGACGACGGGACCATCGTGCGGGTCGTAGGCCGCCCGGAGCCACTGACCGAGATTTCCGCCGACAACGCGCACGATCTTGCGCGTTTTTCCTGGCATCTCGGCAACCGGCACACCGAGGTTCAGGTCATCGGCGAGAGGCTGCGCATTCGCCGCGACCATGTGCTGGAGGACATGCTGCGCAATCTCGGCGCGATGCTCGAACCGATCGAGGCGGTGTTTGAACCCGAGCGCGGCGCCTATGGGCATGGCCGGGCGCGCGGCGAAGGTCATGATCATGGACACGGTCATGATCATGGACACGGTCATGATCATGGACATCGGGACGCACACGATCGCGGCCATGACCATGCGCACGAACATGATCATGGCACATAGGTTTTCGATGACCGGCGAAGCGCACGAGAAAAAACCTCCCCCTGAAAGGGGGATGCTGGCGGGCGAAGCTCGACGGGAGGGGGTGTTGATCCGTTCGTCCCCGCGAAAGCGGGGACCCAGGGTGCTCCCCAAATACTGGTGTCCCGCTTTCGCGGGAATGAACGGAATTCGTAGGCCGAGAAAGTAGCCCCCTCCCCGACCCTCCCCCGCAAGCGGGGGAGGGAGTAATGGCGGTTGTGGGTTCGCGGCCGCGACAAAAGAAAACGAAGAACCGCGGACGACAATGACGCCTAGATTCACGATGATCAACGAAGCGCACAAGAAAAAACCTCCCCCTGAAAGGGGGAGGTCGGCGAGCGAAGCTCGCCGGGAGGGGGGCGATGCGGCCTGCGACCCCTCCCCGGGCCTGCAATCCGACCCTCCGCTGTCGGCCGAAAACGCTGCGCTCTACCGGCTCATGGCGTGGCTTTCGCCGGCCTACCCTATCGGTGCATTTGCCTATTCGAGCGGGCTTGAATGGGTTGTCGAAGCCGGCGACATTGCCGATGCCGAGACATTGCTCCACTGGCTCACCGTGATGATGGCGGAAGGCGCCGGGTTCTGCGACGCCGTGCTCCTTGCCAACGCCTATCGCGCCTGCAAAACCGGGGACCATGCTTCCCTCCGCGCGACCAACGAGCTTGCTTGCGCGCTGGCGCCGTCGCGCGAGCGATACCTCGAAACGACGGCGCAAGGCCGCGCCTTCCTCGATGCGACACAGGCCGCCTGGCCGTGCGCAACGCTCGATCGTCTTGCCGCGATCGGCGCCGATGCGCTCGCCCTCCCGGTCGTGGTCGGCGCTGCCACCGCGGGTCACCATATCCCCCTCGAGCAGACCCTGCCGGCCTACCTGCAGGCGCTGGCGGCGAACTGGGTTGGTGCCGCCGTGCGCCTCGTTCCGCTCGGACAGACCGACGGCCTGCGCGTCATCGCAGCGATCGAGAGAACCGTCGCCACGACCGCTGAGCGGGCCCTTCACGCCAGCCTCGATGATGCCGGCAGCGCTGCGTTTCGTTCCGATCTCGCCGCCATGCGGCATGAGACGCAATACACCCGGCTGTTCCGAAGCTAGAGCGCGACTCATTCAGGTTGAATCGATCGCGCTCTGCTTGAGCCGAGGCATCGTTCGCTTTCGCCAGAGTATTGTTCGCAATCGAACTGACTCGCTGGACCTGTTTAATTCCTTTCCGCGAGCGCAGTAACCCCGGAGTTTCCCTGCAATGAAGAGCATTCATGGTCCGCTGCGCGTCGGAGTCGGGGGGCCGGTCGGCTCCGGCAAGACTTCGCTGGTCGATGCCCTGTGCAAGCGCATGCGCGATCGCTACGACATCGCTGCGATTACCAACGATATCTATACGAGATGGGACGCCGACTATCTCGTGCGCTCCGGCGCGCTCGCTCCCGAACGCATCGCGGGCGTCGAAACCGGTGGCTGCCCGCATACCGCGATCCGCGAGGACGCGTCGGCCAATCTCGCCGCGGTTGCCGAGATGCGCCAGCACTTTCCCGATCTCGACTTTGTGCTGATCGAATCCGGCGGCGACAATCTTGCCGCTACCTTTTCGCCGGAACTCGCCGACCTTACGATCTATGTCATCGACGTTGCGGCTGGCGACAAGATCCCGTCAAAAGGTGGTCCCGGCATCACCCGATCCGATCTCCTGATCATCAACAAGGTCGATCTTGCGCCCTATGTCGGCGCCTCGCTGGAGGTGATGGAGCGCGATGCCCTGCGCATGCGCGGCGAGCGACCCTTCCTCATGACCAATCTGCGCGAAGGCCATGGCCTCGACGATATCGTGCGCTTTATCGAGACCAAGGGCGGGCTGACCTAGAACGCGATCGCTTCTTCTTGAATCAGTCGCGGATCATGCTCCACCTTCCGTTCATCCCCGCGAAAGCGGGAATCCCTTTGGCGGTGCATCTGGTTCCCCGCTTTCGCGGGGACGAACGGATTAGAGAGTGCGATCCTTTGAGATCTAATCGGTCGCGCGATGTCTCTCATTGTTTGGTCGCATGATCTTGTCCGAAAAGTCCGCCGACTATTCAGGATCATGCTCCAACTTCCGTTCATTCCCGCGAAAGCGGGAATCCAGTCTAGTATCTCGGCACAGGGGTTTTGACTCTTTGAGGTCGCGTCAAGTTTGTGGGCCGCGGATAGGCGCGGCCCATTTTGGCGCGGGCTTTTTCGGTTGT
>JANQIP010000170.1 GCA_028282095.1 Xanthobacteraceae bacterium
CCGCCAATGCCCCCTCCCGGCGAGCACGCAGCCAAGCCTGCGCAGGCTGCGCAAGCTTGCCTGCACCGCTCGCCGACCTCCCCCGCTCGCGGGGGAGGACGAAAATGGTCTTTCCCCGGGGCTGTCTTTCCTTCACCTCCCCCCAGCGGGGGGCGGTCGTTCTAGCGCGATGGTTTCAGCTTGAATCAATCGCACTCCAATTCTCTTTGTTTGGTCGCATGATCTTGCCCGAAAAGTCTCCCAACTTTTCGGGATCATGCTCTGGCTTGCCGATTTGACGTGTGCCTACTGAATGTGGCCCGCCTCTTCCTCGCGCAGGACTTCAGGCCAGTCGACTTCGTCTTCCGCGATCACCCATGTCTCCCGCAGCGCCGCCTCCCGCCATTCGCTCCAGGCCGGCAATTGCATAATCGCGTCCATATAGCTGCGCGACGGACCGCTTACCTCGATCGCATAAGTGTGAAACCGGCCGACGACCGGGGCATACATCGCATCCGCCGCACTGAACTGCTCGAACAGGAAGGGTCCACCGCGGCCGAAGCGTCCGATGCAAGTCTGCCAGATTGCATCGATGCGCCGTATGTCCGCGACCACGTCCTCCGGAAGCTCGCGCGGCCTGACCGGCCGCGCCATGTTCATCGGGCAATGGCGGCGCAAAGCGGCAAAACCCGCATGCATTTCGTTGGCGATGGCACGCGCATGGGCGCGCGCCGCCCGGTCCGCCGGCCACAGGCGCGCGTCCGGGCGGACCTCGGCGACATACTCGATGATCGCAAGCGACTCCCACACGACGATATCGCCGTCGATCAGGACCGGCACCTTGGTCGTGGCGGACAGCTTGCTGACCCGCTCCTTGAAATCGGGGGCATCAAGCGAAATCACGGTTTCCTCGAAATGCAGCCCCGCAACCTTCATGGCGAACCAGGGACGGAACGACCAGGATGAGTAGTTCTTATTGCCCATTATGAGGTGCATGTGCCTTCTCTCCAGTCGATGAAGCTGGTGCCCGAAGCACGGAATTGCAAATGGAGGATATGCAAACTCCGAGCGATTCTGAATCAGGCTTAGGTCGAACCGGACGTTTTCGAGCGCGGTTGATTCTCCTTGAACCAACCGCACTCCCTTTCTCGTTGTTCAATCGCATGATCTTGTCCGAAAAGTCCGCCAGCTTTGGCGGACCTCCGACATTCGTTCAAGGGCCGGGGAACAGCGCGGAGGTCTTGCCGGTCAGCCAATAGGCCAAGAGGCCGATCCACTCTCGCATGGCGGTGTCGGTGCGCTTCAGTCCGTCGCCGACGGACCTGAACGGCCGCAGCGCGTCTAAAGCGCCGCGCGTGCGCCAGTCGACCGGATGGGCTTCGATGTCGAATCCTTCGCGGCGAAAAACACCGATCGCGCGCGGCATGTGATAGGCGGAGGTAACGAGCAGCCAGCGCTCGCCCTGGTTCGGCCGGGCGATCACTTTGGAGAACCGCGCATTCTCTATCGTGTTGCGCGACCGAGTTTCGGATATCAGGCGGTCCTGCGGGATCCCGAGGTCGCGCAGCAAGCGCATTCCATGAGTCGCCTCGACGCCGTGCTGGCGCACCAAACCGGCATCGCCGCCGGCAAAGATGATCTTGGCGCGCGGAAATTCCGCAGCAAGCCGCGCGGCGGTGGTGAGACGTTCGGCTGCTTCGTTGACGGCGACCGCGTCGCGCGCCAACGACAGGTGGGGCCAGACCGCCCCGCCGAGCACGACGACGCCGGCGACCTCGCCGCCATCGTTCTTCCAAGGCGGAAACCGGTCCTCCAGCGGCATGAGCAGAATGTTACCGATCGGTGACAGGCCAAGTACCGCGAGAATCACAAGGCTCATGACCATCAGCGTGCAACCCGCCCGCCGGAAACGCGTCGCCAGCAGCACCGCGCCGAAGAGGCCCGCCATGACCAAGAAGTTCGACGGCAGCAGGAAAAAGCCAAGAATCTTCGAAAGCAAAAAGAACATGGCTCGGTGACCTTAGAGCACGATCCAGTTAGATTGAATCGATCGCGCTCTCTTTCTCTTTGTTCTGTCGCATGATCTTGTCCGAAAAGTCTGCCAACTTTTCGGGATCATGCTCTA
>JANQIP010000185.1 GCA_028282095.1 Xanthobacteraceae bacterium
TAGAGTGCGATCCATTCAGATTGAATCGATCGCACTCTGTTTCTCTTTGTTTTGCCGCATGATCTTGTCCGAAAAGTCTGCAACTTTTCGGGATCATGCTCTCTCTTTGTTTTGTCGCATGATCTTGTCCGAAAAGTCTGCCAACTTTTCGGGATCATGCTCAGAAGCGCGATCCATTCAGATTGAATCGATCGCGCTCTGTTCGGGACATGCTCTAGTGCAACCGGCGGGCCGTGCAGGATAAAAAACGCGAACTGCGTTTTCGCTATGGCCCTGCGATAGAACATGACGCCCGTACGAAAAACCGCCCAACTGTGCGTCAAAGTACGTTTGAGCGCTATGCCCTTGACTGGCCCGTGACCACCGTTGGGCGTGGTCTCGCATGAAACAACTATTCGACATAGACACTTGAGAGGCGTTCGTGCAGATCATAGAGATTTCAATGGGTGATAAAGAAAAAATCGATATAATCGTGCAGATTCTAAGTAGATTTTCTGCAGAGCGAGGGTTCCCCTTCTCGCCAAGCGATATTTTCTTAGCAGCAATTGAAGGAGAAGTCGTATTCGGAGGTCTGATTGCAGAGGTGAATTGGGACTGGATCTATATCAAGATAATGGCGATTGAGCCCACGGCTCGAGGTGGAGGTTACGGCAAAGAACTTATCAAAGCAGTCGAAGCGTTCGGACGAAAACAGAACCTTATAGGGATCTGGGTAGACACCTTTACGTTTCAGAGCCCGGGTTTCTATGAAGCTGCGGGTTTCGAGGAATTTGCTCGTCTTCCGAACTATCCACGGGGTCACGCGCGCATCTTCTTTCGCAAACTCATCTAGAGTGCAATCCATCCAGATTAAATCGATCGCACTCTATTTTTCTTTGTTTTGCCGCATGATCTTGTCCGAAAAGTCTGCAACTTTTCGGGATCATGCTCTAGAGCGGCGAAGTCCAAAGGTTTGGCGGGTCGCACATGTAGCTCTCCGCCTGGATCCCGCGTCAAGCGTCCTGCAACGTCTCGGGGGTCTCGCCGTTTTGCTGCTCCGGCCAAAACAGCGCGTCGAGCAGATTGAACAGGAACTGGAGCGCGAGCGTGCCGAAGCCAAGCGGTAGCAGCGCATAGGGAAAGACCATCGGCGTGCCAAAGCTCGAGGATACGCGTTCGCTATATTCCCACGCCTGATAGGTGATCAGAAAACCGCGCCACGCCATCACCGCGCAAAAGACGCTTCCCACGAGGCCGATCAGCGCACGCATGACCCGGCGCGCGACGGCACCTGCCATATCCGCAAAAAGGGTAATGCGGATGTGGCTGTTGGTGCGCTGAACATCTGCTGCGGTCATCACCGCGACGAAGACAATCAGGAAGGTGTTCACCTCGAGCGACCAAGAGGTGGGCGCCGTGAAGACATAGCGCATGAACGCGTCATAGCAGATGGTCACGACCATGAAAGCCAGCGCCACTTGGCTGGCGACCTGCATGGCTTTCGCCAGACTGTCGAACAACCATCTCACGGCGCCCTCCCGACTTACGAAGCTTCGCCGAGCGCGAGCGCAATCGCCCGCTTGCCGACTTCGCCGCCGACCTCTTCGATCCAGGCGGCGCGGACAGCCGCCGCGGCGCCATTCAGCGTCGCGAGATCCTTTGCCGACGGCTCGATCAACTCGATCTTCTCGGCTTTGATCATCGGCCAGTATTCTTTGGGGTAGATCGTGTTGTTGGAATATGCGGCGCCGTTTTCGTCGAACCACGCTGCCGCTTTTTCGAAGGCGGCCTTCTCGGCCTCGGCCATGGCCTTCCATCTGCGCGGTGTGACGAAGAGACCGATGCCGAAGGAGGTCAACGGCAGCTTGTAGACATGGTCGACCTGCTCTTGCAACGATCGGCCGATAACCGTCGAGATATTGGCGACCGCGGCATCCACGGTATTACGCTGGAGCGCGAGATAGAGTTCCGACGAGGGGATGCGCACGGCGGCGCCGCCGAAGCCTTCGACAACCTTGGTCGCTTCGAAGCTGACCACCCGGATCTTCTTGCCGTCGATATCGGTAATAGACCGCATCGGGTTCGCCTTGGTCGACCAGATGTATTCCGGCTCGAGGACGTTGCCCATCATCGAGACCATGTAGAGGTCTTCCTTGGCCAGTTCCTCATTCATGAGGTTGAAGAGCGGACTACCCTTCTTCAGGCGGCCAGGGTTCTGGTAAAGCGCATCGACGACGCCCGGCAGACCGGTAATCCCCAGAATCGGGGTCGAGCGAGTGATGTAGCTCGTGGTGTGGAACATGAAGTCGATGCTGCCCGAGCGCAGGGCGGGCAGCTGTTCATCGGCCTTCAGGAGCTTGCCGCTGTCGTAATAGTCGACCGCCACGATGCCGCTGGCGTTTAGCCGCTCAACGAACCCGGCCGAGCCGTAGGTCAATGCCTTGTAGCTCGGCGGCAGGTAGCTGACGCCGGTCAAGGTCGTCTTGCCAAGGACCGGACTGGCACCAAAGCCGAAGATGGCGGCGCCGCCGAGGATCGCGGCATTCGTTTTCAGAAAGTTCCTGCGAGTCTGGGTCATTCGTATATCCTCCTAATGACATGTGTTTTGGTTGGGGCCGGTCACAGAATGCTGGGCAGCCACAGGCTGAGCTCCGGGAATAGGACGAAAACCATCAGCATGGCGAATTGCACGAAAACGAAGGGCACGACCGAGCGGATGATTTCCTCGACGCTCAGCATCGGGCAGACACCGCGCAGCGCGTAAAGGTTCAGCCCCACGGGCGGCGTAACCACCGCAATCTCAAGGTTCATCACCAGCACAATGCCGAACCATAAGGGGTCGTATCCCATGGCGGTGATCAGCGGCAGCAGGATCGGAGTAGTGACCACGATCAGCGATACCGCGTCCACCAGCATGCCCAACAACACCAAGGCCAGCATCAGAACCAACAGGATCGCCCAGTCGGGCAAATTGGTGGCGATCAGAGCTTCGCTGACGATTTCGGGCACGCGAACGAGATTGAGGTAGTCACCGAAGATCTTGGCGCAGCCGATGATCAGCAGAATGGCCCCGGAGATTTTGGCCGAGCTTGCGAGGATTGCGATCGTCTTCTTGAATGTCAGGACGCGAAAGACCGCGGCCGCGATGAAGAAAGCGCCGGCTGCACCGAAAGCAGCAGCCTCTGACGGGGTGGCGAAGCCGGTATAGATCGCCCCCAGCACGATGAAGATCAGCGCAAGCGCGTGCCAGATGCCGCCGAGTGCGCGGACTCGTTCGCTGAGAGGGGGGAGCGGGCCGGTCTCCCGCGGGGCCTCATCTGGGTTCAGCCGGACGCGGATATAGATATAGACCGAAAGCGCCAGGGCGAGCGCGAGCCCCGGCACGATGCCGCCGATGAATAGAGCGCCGACGCTGACGCCCGAAACCGCGCCGTAGATAATGAACGGCACCGATGGCGGGATCAGCATGGCGAGCGCTCCCGACGAGGCGACCGAGCCCGCCGCCAACCTGCGCCCGTAGTTGCGACTGAGCATCTGCGGCACCGCGATCGAACCCACCGCGGCCACGCCTGCGACCGAGACGCCCGAGACCGCGCCGAAGACTGCCGAGGCACCCACGGTGGAGATCGCTAGTCCACCGCGCAGCCATTGCAGCCAGAGCGCCGCGGCGCGGAACAGGTTCTGCCCGACGGGCGTCGCGCCCAGCAGGTTGCCCATCAAGATGAAGAGCGGCAGCGCGATCAGCTCGAACGCGTTGAGCTGGCCGAAGAATGAGGTCGGCGCGAAGAAGAAGGCGATCGGCCCCCGCGCCATCCAGAGCCCCAGCAGCCCGCTGGCGCCCAGCGCGAGAAAGATCGGGGCCCCCATCGCGATCAATCCGATGAGGACGAGCCCGACCACGATGGGTTCGATCATGCGCGCCCGTGCCCTGCGCTAGGAATTTGCATTTTGTTGTCCTCGCCTCAAATTGCAGCGATTGGTCTTGGCGCCATCTTGAGCAGAAACCTGTCAGATGACGCCGGCTTGTTCGAGTTGCGTGATCTTCTCGACCGAGTATCCCAGCAAGCCTCGAAGAACCGGCTCGGTGTCCGCGCCGAGGTCGGGCCCCAGCGCCCGGATGCCGCCGGGGCTCTCCGAGAGCCGCGGAAAGACGTTTTGCATGGCGAGCGTCCCGCCGCGCTTGGGGTCAGGAACCGCGGCGATGCTTTCACGGGCGGCGAAATGCGGATCCTCCATCATCTCGCGCGCGGTATAGGCGAGCCCGACCGGCACACCCGCCTTGCACAGCGCCGCGACCATCTCCTCGGCCGGATGCCGGCGTGTCCATTCGGCAATGCGCGCATCGAGTTCCTTGGTTTTCTCGCCGCGCGCGCGATGCGTCGCATAGCGCGGATCGTCAGCCAGTTCGGGCGCCCCCATCACGTCGCAAAGCCGGCGAAAGACTGCGTCCTGGTTAGCACCAATTATTATCTCCCGCCCGTCATGCGTGGGGTAGGCGTTCGAGGGCGCGATGCCCGGCAACGATGACCCGTGCCGTTCACGGATGTGCCCGCCGGCATCATATTCGGAAACCATCGCCTCGGTCAGGCCCAGCACGCTTTCGTAGATCGAAGTGTCCACGACTTGCCCGCGTCCGGTGCTATGGCGATGCTCCAGCGCCAGCAGCACGCCCATCGCTGCGTTGATCCCGGCAATCGAGTCGCCAAGGGACAGGCCGACCCGCACCGGCGGGCGATCGGGGTAGCCGCTGATATAGCGCAGCCCGCCCATCGCCTCGCCAACCGAGGCAAAGCCTGCCCGATCCGAATAGGGGCCGTCCTGACCGAAGCCCGAAATCCGCGCCATGATGAGCCGCGGGTTGATCGCGGACAGAACGTCATGGCCGAGCCCCCAGCGCTCCATGGTGCCCGGACGGAAATTCTCGATGAGAATGTCGGCTTCGGCGACGAGATCGCGCAACACCGCCTGGCCTTCCGAAATACGCAGATCGAGCGTGACCGAGCGCTTGCCGCGCGCAATGACCGACCACCAGACGGGGTTGCCGTCCTTGCCGGGCCGGCCCCATTGCCGCATCGCTTCACCGGTCTTCGGTGGCTCCACCTTGATGACCTCGGCACCGAAGTCGGCGAGCAACTGCCCGCAGAAAGGTCCGGCGATCAGTTGGCCCAGTTCGATGACCCGGAGGGATTCAAGCGGCCCCATCGTGCTGGCGCTCCCCTTCTTGTCTGGTTTCATGCGCAGATGCGTCGCCCCACAGTCATCGCGTCGACCCGGTCGGCGATGGCCGCGGCGTCGATGCTGAAATGCCGGTAGAGATCGCCGATGGTGCCGGTCTGGCCGAACTCCTCGACTCCGAGCGGCAGCGTGCGGTGTCCGGCCACGCCGCCAATCCAGGACAGTGTCGCCGGATGGCCGTCGATGACCGTCACGATGGCGCAGTAGCCCGGCAGGTTACGCAGCAGCGTCTCGACCGCAGAGCGAGCTCCGGCCGCGCCGGCGGTACGCGCGCGCTGCGCGGCGGTCCAGCCGGCATGCAACCGGTCGGCGGAGGTCACTGCCAACACGCCGATGTCCCTGCGGCTGCCTCCGATCATTCCCGCGCCCCAGATCGCCTCCCGGGCGACCGCACCCTGATAGGCGATCACCACCTCGCAGTTCGGTCCGGGCGGCCGCAGCCAGTAGCCGCCATCGATAACGCCGTGCGGAAAGGACTTGTCGGTTCGCGGGCCGGGCTGATCCAGCGGGTTGGTCGTCAGCCGCAGATACACGGAACCACCGGCGCCATCGTTGAGCCAGGTGCGCTCGTCAGGTCTGGACGGTCCGCTGCGCTGAAGGTGCGCGAAGGACCATTCCATGATGATCGCCAGTTCGTCGGCAAAGGCGGGTTCGAAGGCGGCAAGCCCTGCCTGGCTCATCCCGATCAACGGCGAGCCGATCGACTGGTGCGCGCCGCCTTCGGGAGCCAGCGTCACGCCTGACGGCGTGCCCACGAGCAGAAAGCGCGCGTCTTGGTAACAGCCGTAGTTCAGCGCATCGAGAGCGCGCGCCACGAACGGGTCGTAGACCGTTCCGATTGGGATCAGGCGCCTGCCGAACAGGGAATGCGAAAGGCCCGCCGCCCCAAGAAGCAGGCAGAGGTTCATCTCGGCGATGCCCAGCTCGATGTGCTGGCCCTCGGGCGAGAACTCCCACTTTGCCGTGGATGGAATATTGTGCGCCTTGAACACGTCAGGTCGCGCGCGGCGGGCGAAAAGCTTGCGCCGGTTCACCCAGGGGCCGAGGCTGGTGGTGCCGGTGACGTCGGGCGAAGCGGTCACGATCCGCTCGGAGAGGGCGCTGTCGGTTCTGGCGAGTTTTTCGAGGATCTTGCCAAAGGCGATCTGGGTCGAGATTTCCCGGTCGTCAGGCACCTCAATCGCAGGCACTGGCAGCACGGCGTCGTCGAGCCGGCGCCGGCCGTTGGAGAAGAACGGCACCCTTTCGAGGAAGGCGCGCAACGCCGACGGGTCTTCGACCGTGGCGAAAGGCTCCCACTCCTGGCCCGCGGGGACGCCCATATGTGCCTGCCACTCGGCCATTTGTTCGGGTGTCATCAGCCCGCCGTGATTGTCCTTGTGGCCGGCGATCGGCGTGCCCCAACCCTTGACCGTATAGGCGAGGATACAGATGGGGCGGTCATGGTCGATAGCGGCGAAAGTTTCAGCCATGGTCTCGACGCAGTTGCCGCCGAGGTTTTCCATTAGCGTTGCGAGCTCGTTGTCCGAGCGCCGCTCGAGCAACGCGGACACTTCGCGCTGGTCACCCAGATCCTCTATCAGCCGCTGGCGCCAGACCGGTCCGCCCATGAAGGTCAGCGCCGAATACTCCGAGTTGGGGCACCGATCGATCCATTCGCGCAGGTGGTCGCCGCCAGGCTCTTCAAAGGCGGCGCGCTGAAGCGCGCCATATTTCACTTTTTTCAGGTCCCAGCCGAAAGCGTCGAAGGTCTTCTCGATGCGCTGAAAAAGGCCTTCGTGGACGATCCCGTCGAGCGACTGCCGGTTGTAGTCGATGATCCACCACGTGTTGCGCAGATCGTTCTTCCAGCCTTCCTGCAGGCATTCATAGACGTTGCCTTCGTCGAGCTCGGCATCGCCAACCAGCGCCACCATCCGTCCCATCGGCCGGTCGTCGCCCCAGGGTTTGGCGGCGATGTAATCCTGGATCAATGAGGCGAACGAGGTGATCGCCACGCCGAGCCCGACCGATCCGGTGGAGAAATCCACATCATCGACGTCCTTGGTCCGCGACGGGTAGGACTGCGCCCCGCCAAAGCCGCGGAACGCTTTCATCTTGTCGCGGGTCAAGTTGCCCATCAGGTATTGCATGGCGTGAAAGACCGGCGCGGCATGGGGCTTCACCGCGACCCGGTCCTCGGGACGAAGCGCCGAGAAATACAGCGCCGTCATGATCGAGACCATCGAGGCCGACGAGGCTTGGTGGCCGCCGACCTTTATCGCGTCCTCCTTGGGACGGATGTGGTTGGCATGGTGGATCATCCAGTGCGACAGCCACAGGAGCCGTCGCTCGATCGTCTTCAGGTGTGCGACTGCCATGCGCCCCCCCGACACATGTCGGAAGGATAACGTCGCAATCGAAGAGAGATCTGGCTATTTTGATCTGCAAGCTGGGTTCTTCAGCCGGTTTTTGTAGGCCATCTGGGGAAGTGTAGTGGAATCCGTCAAAATTGATGAAAGCGACATTCGCATCCTCCGTCGGATCGCCAGCGACGGACGAATTTCCGTGCAGACCTTGAGCGATGACGTCGGGCTGAGCCCGACGCCGGTGGCGCGGCGGCTCAGACGGCTCGAGGAAACAGGCATCATCACCGGCTATTCTGCGCGGATCGACGAGGTGGCGTTGGGCTTCGAGGTTTCGGTCTTCGTTTCGGTCAAGCTCGACAAGCAGATCGATGATGCGCTTTCGACCTTCGAGGCCGCGATCGTGACCTATCCCGAGGTTGTGGATTGCTGGCTGATGACGGGAAACCGCGATTATCTTCTGCGAGTGGTCGTCCGCAACATGAACGACTTCGAGAGATTCTTAACGGGGAGGTTGACGAAAGTGCAGGGCGTGGCCGCGATCGAGTCGTCAATCCCGCTTCGGCGCGTCAAGTCCACCGGCGCGAGAACACCTTGACGGCAGGACAAGCCGCGCTCCGCCCGGCCGCGCTCAGATCGGACGACATCCTTCGCAGGGGCAAGCGGCGGAGGCGGAGGAACCGGATTGGATCATCCTCCTCGCCAGCCAGTCGTAGGCCGGCGTAGTTGGAGCGCCTGGCGGAGAGGGAGGGATTCGAACCCCCGATACGGTTGCCCGTATGCCGCATTTCGAGTGCGGTGCTTTCAACCACTCAGCCACCTCTCCACGGGTCGCCGCCGAACATAGGCCCAACCGGCGGGATTTTCTACAGGAAGCGCAACGGCGCAGGCAAGCCGCGCAGAGAGAGGCCGGACGTGGCGGGCCGCAGCATTGCCAAGGCAACGCGCAGGCAGTCTGCCAGGTCGCCAAGGCGCGGCCTCGCACCGGCGGCCGACTCGCGCCGGCCGTGCAGCGGTCAACTGCTTCGGTTCGACGGCGGCGAGGCCGGCGCCAGGTTTTGGCGTCGGGGGCGCACCGATCTCAGTCCGTGTGGTCGCAAGTGAACCGGGGAACAGGGCGCTGACGACATATCCCGTGCGTGTTCCTTGACAGGATGGCAACAGCCCCCCATAAACCCTCTAGCAGCGCGGGTCTTGGCAGGCCCGCCCCGTTTTTTGCATGGCACGGTCGCGTTTTCGAGGAGAGGCAGGCCGCCTCGCCGGAAATGTAGCCGGGTCGTCCATTTCAGGCGGCAGACCGGTCTCGCCAAGATCGTTGCGTCGGCAACGCGCCCGAAAGGGCTCGCCGGAACATCGTTCAGGAAGTTTGGCTGCGGATTGGTGCTACGAAGTTGAGACCGTTTCGCCGCAGAGGCGCCGCCGGCAAAGGAAAATCGAGCGAATTCCGGTATTCCGCTACGGATGGCGCTCGGACAAGAATGCGAGGAGACCATGTTCGCGGTCATCAAAACGGGCGGCAAGCAATATCGAGTGGCCCCCGCCGACCTGATCGAGGTCGACAAGATCGAGGGTGAGGCGGGTTCCGCCGTCGCCTTTTCTGACGTGCTGATGGTGGGCGGCGAGGACACCGTCCTCGGCACGCCGACGGTTGCGGGCGCACGCGTTGCCGGTGAAGTGGTCGAGCAGGGCCGCAAGCCGAAGCTCATCGCGTTCAAGAAGCGCCGGCGCAAGAATTCGCAGCGCAAGCGCGGCCACCGGCAGGAGTTCACGCTCGTGCGGATCACCAGGATCTCGACAGCGGGAGAGACGGAGCAGCAGCCTGAAGCGGCCGAGCCGCCGGTCGAAGCCGCGGCCGCCACTTCCGCAACGCGGTCCGCGACCGGGGCGGAGCCGAGCGCCGACAGTCCGCAGTCGGAGACGGATATCGACTCAACGACAATCGAATCAAAAGCGACGGACAAGCCGGCCATTCCTGATCCGACGCACAAGGACGACGCTTCGTGATCAGTCCTCTTCTGCCTGGTGATTTTTTCGTCACAAACTGGAACTACAACTGCAAGCGAAAACGGTAGACCCATGGCTCACAAGAAAGCAGGCGGATCGTCACGCAACGGCCGCGACTCGCCCGGTCAACGTCTTGGCGTGAAGATCTTCGGCGGCCAGACATGTGTCGCCGGCAACATCATCTTGCGTCAGCGCGGTACCAAATGGCACCCCGGCTCCAATGTCGGGGTCGGCCGGGACCACACGCTGTTCGCGTTGGTCGATGGCCGCGTCAATTTCCGCACCAAGGCCAAGGGCCGCACCTATGTGTCGGTCCTGCCGGTAATGGAGGATGCGGCCGAATAAACCGTCGGATTTTAGCGGTCCGCCGGCAGTCGACTCGTCCGGCGGATCCGCAAATGAGGATCGTGGAGGGGGAGACCGGCAAGCGGCTCCCCCTCTTCTTTTTTGACCAACAGGAGCACGTGCGATGACGACAGTGCTGAACCTCCGTGGCGACGGCCTCAGCGAGTCGGGTCGGCGTGTCCTCCAAACCGAGCGGCTGGTGCTGCGTGCGCCGCGTCTCGATGATGCTCCCGTCATTGCCGTGCTGGTCGATGATGACAGGATCGCACACAAAACCACACGTATACCGCATCCCTATCGGCTCACCGACGCCGAAGAATGGATCACGCTTGCCAATGCGGATGCACGCGACGAAACCCTCCTGATCACCTTGCGGGACGGTCCGGTCATTGGCGCCTGCAGTCTCGAATGGCGGGACGGGCCGAATCCCGAGCTCGGCTATTGGCTCGGAGTGCCCTTCTGGGGGCAAGGCTACGCGACCGAGGCGGCACGCGCCCTGATCGACCAGGCCTTCGGCGATCTCTGCCATGAGGCTGTCGAAGCCGGCTCGCGCACGACCAATTCCGCCTCCCGCCGCGTGCTGGAAAAATGCGGCTTCCAGTGGACCGGGGTCGGCCTCTATCGCGTCCGTTCCATCAATTCGGCAGCACCTTTCGATCGCTATCGGCTCGAGCGGCGCATCTGGTCCTCGCTCAAGCGCTGGGGCCAGGTGAATCACGAGGTGCGCGCCGACTGAACGCGCGCCCCGATCCGGTTCGGCAGGAGCGGCTGTGTTTCCTTCTCTGACGGTCCGACCCCGGACCGTCAGGTAAGGAACACTAGCTAATTCGATGCTTTGTGATGCGGCACCAACACAATGAGACGAGCCCAAGCGTTGGTGCCGCATCGCTAGAGCGAGAGTGCGATTCATTCAGATCGGATCGATCGCGCTCCGCTTCTCTTCGTCTGCCGCATGGTCTTGTCCGAAAAATCTGCCGACTTTTCGGGACCATGCTCTATTCATCCTTGATTCCCGCTTGCGCGCGCGGGAACAAGCGGATGTGCAGCATTGCCGCGGAGCAGCATCCTTTCGCGAATTAAGGAACCATGAGATTCCTTGACCAGGCCAAGATCTATGTCCGCTCGGGCAATGGCGGGGCGGGGTGCGTCTCATTCCGGCGGGAGAAATTCATCGAGTTCGGGGGGCCGGACGGCGGCAATGGCGGGCGCGGCGGTGATGTGATCGCGCAATGCGTCGAGGGCCTGAACACGCTGATCGACTATCGCTACCAGCAGCATTTCAAGGCCAAGACCGGCGGTCACGGCATGGGCCGGAACCGCGCCGGCGCGAACGGCGCCGACGCGATTTTGAAAGTCCCGGTCGGCACCCAGGTTTTCGACGAGGATAACGAAACGCTGCTTGCCGATCTCACCGCGGTGGGCCAGCGTGCGGTGATCGCCAAGGGTGGCAATGGCGGCTTCGGCAATGCGCATTTCAAGTCGTCGACCAATCGCGCGCCGCGTCGGGCCAATCCCGGGCAGCCGGGTGAGGAGCGCACGCTCTGGCTGCGCCTGAAACTCATCGCCGATGCCGGACTGGTCGGCCTGCCGAATGCCGGGAAATCGACGCTGCTCGCCGCGGTCAGTGCGGCAAAGCCGAGGATCGCCGATTATCCGTTCACGACGCTGCATCCGCAGCTCGGAGTCGTTGCGATCGATGGGCGCGAATTCGTGCTCGCCGACATTCCCGGCCTGATCGAAGGGGCGCATGAGGGCGTGGGTCTCGGCGATCGCTTTCTCGGCCATATCGAGCGCTGCCGCGTGCTCCTGCATCTCGTCGACGCAACGGGTACGCATGCCGGCGAAGCCTATAAGACGGTGCGTGCCGAGCTCGAGGCCTATGGGCACGGGCTGCCCGACAAGCCGGAAATCGTCGCGTTGAACAAGGCGGATGCGCTGACTGCAGATGAGCTGAAACGGCAGACGACGCGGCTCGAGCGCGCCGCCGGCAAAGCCCCGCTCATTCTCTCGGGTGCGACCGGACAAGGGGTGCCGGCGGTGCTGCGCGCGCTCGCGGCGGTCATCGAACGGTCGGGCGAAAATATTGCAGCCGCGACCGCGCCGGCCGATTGGCGGCCTTAGCGCACTATCTTGTCCGAGAAGTTGGCAGACTTTTCTGACAAGACCATGCGAGAGAACAAAGAGAAAGAGAGCGCGATCGATTGAACCTAAACAAATCGCGCTCTAGAGCATGATCCCGAAAAGTTGGCAGATTTTTCGGACAAGATCATGCGGCAAAACAAAGAGAAACAGAGTGCGATCGATTCAATCTGAATGGATCGCACTCTAGGGCAGGTCAACGCCTTATGGCGCGGGCAATGCCAAGCGAAAGAGCGCGGTCAAAGCACATGTCGCGGCGCCATAAGATCGGGCCTCCGCGCGGTTCGACCAGTTAAATAGCTCGGGTCCGCCTAGCTGCCAATCGAGCGGCCTCGGATCAGAACCCGACGCCGATCGCGCCCACTCCGCCGCCGGAGCTGCGGCGTCGGGCCTGCTGTCTCACCCGCGACTTGGGCCGGGAACGCGTTGTCTTCTTGCGGTAACGGTTACGATTGGAGCGTGCCCCGTCGCGCCGAGCCTTCGACCGGGTAGCCTCCCGCTTCTTCCGCGTCTTCGATCGTTCGGCAGCCTTCTTTTTCCGTGCCTTCGACCGTTCGGCAGCCTTTTTCTTCCGCTCCGCATCCTTCCGGGCCTTCGCGCGTTTGGTCGCTGCCTTCTTATTGTCGTCCTTGTCGCGCGCCACGGGATAGGCCGGCGGACAAGCCGGCGAGGATTCGCTCTTCAACGTTGTGACGAGCGCCTCGGTGACATCGACGCCCGTTTCCTTTGTTCCCCGCTCTTTCATATAGCGATCAATGGCGGCTCGGGTCTTCCTGCCCAATTTGCCGTCGACGCGCCCGGCGAGACAGCCGATCCGAACCAGTTCGGTCTGTGCCGCACGGACGAGTTCGCGCGTATTGGCGACCGGCTCTTTGGCTTTGCTTGCAGCCGCCGCCGCAGCCGCCGCAGCCACCGCTTCCGCCGCAGCCGCCGCTTCGGCCTCAGCCTCCTTGATTGCCGCCAACACGCTCGGCCGCACGCTGTCGCAGGTGACCTCTTTCGAGAACTTTTTCAGATCGCCCACCGCGTTCTTGCCTGAGGCCTTCAGCGCAGCAAGACGGCCTTCCTCGCGCTTGCACGCGGCTTTGCGCGCGGCTTCTTCCTTGGCCAATCTCGCCTGACGATTCTCCTCCTCGATTCTGAGGGCCGCCAATCGCTCGGCCTTCTTCCGTGCGGTTTCCTCGGCCAATCTCGCCCGCCGTTCTTCGTCGGCGCGCTTAAGCGCGGCCGCCCGCTCGGCCTTCTTGCGCGCGGCTTCCGCCGCCAATCTCGCCTTGCGCTCGTCCTCGGCTTGCTCCTTGGCTTCCCGCTCAGCCTTCTTGCGTGCGGCTTCCGCCGCCAATCGCGCTTTGCGCTCTTGCTCGGCTCGCTCCTTGGCTTCCCGCTCAGCCTTTTTCCGCGCAGCTTCCGCGGCCAACCTAGCCTTGCGCGCTTTCTCCGCCCATTCCTTGGCCTCCCGCTCGGCCTTTTTCCGCGCAGCCTCCGCGGCCAATTTCGCCTTGCGCGCTTGCTCGGCTCGTTCCTTGGCCTCCTGCTCCGCCTTTTTCCACGCGGCCTCGCGCGCAGCTTTCGCCGCGCGCTCTTTCTCGGCTCGTTCCTTGGCCTCTCGCTCGGCCTCTTTTCGCGCGGCCTCGCGCGCGGCTTGCTCCCGCCGCTCTTCCTCGGCCCGCTTCGCCTCCCGCTCAGCCTTCAGCCGCGCCCGTTCGGCAGCCTTTGCTTCACGTTCTGCACGTTCCCTTTCATCGCGTTCTTCGGCCGCCCGTTCCAAGGCGTCCAAGCGAAGCCGCGCCGTATTGGCAAGAACGGACGCCGGGTAGCGCTTGATGAAGCTCTTGAGTTTGTCCGGGTTGCTCAAATCCTTGATACGGTCCCATGCCCGTTGTTCTTCGCTTGACGGGCCGCGCTGGACCGGTGGTTTCGCGGAGGGAAGGGCGGCAAGCCTTGTCCGATCATCCTTGGCCAGGGTTTCGATCTGCTGGCGGGCGAGATCGGAATAAAACCCAGTCGGATATTGCTGGAGAAAGACTTTCCACGCGCGCTCGGTGCCGATCTTCTCGACAAGCTGGTAGTCGGCCTGCACCGCCGCCCGATCGATGGCAGCCACCTGAACGGCTTTCTGGGGAGCCGGAACGATGGAGACGTTCTCTTTGCCCAGCGATCCGTAAACATAAGGCTCCTGCCGCATATTGGTGCTCTCGAGCACCGCGTCCCGGACACGACCAAATGCCAGACGGACGTCGAGGCCCGGCGTGAAAAGGTGCTCGAGCAAGGCGATCGTGAACGGGCTGTTTTTGTTGAAGCCATCTTCGGCCACAGTACCGTCCTTCGCCGCATAGGCGACCAGCGTATCGGTGGGGGTATCCCCCATCGCAGCAAGCCCCGGGCTGATCTGCCGCGTCCGTGTCCGGCGTTGGCGTTTCATATTGACGAATGGATTGTCGCGGCAGGCATCGAGAATCACCAGGCGCAACCGCTCCGCGCCTTCGACAGACACAGCCAGCCGACCGAGTGTAATGGTCTCATCTTCAACGTCGCGGTCGCTCGCGAGCTTGGCGTCGACGGGAATAAGATAATTGACGCCATCGATCTCGATTCCGTGGCCGGCATAGAACACGACGGCGATATCGGCGCCGGTCGCAATGTCCTCGAATCGGCGAATGGCGCGCTTGAACTGGAGGTTGCCGACGTCGTGCTTCACACTCACGACTTCGAATCCGGCCTCCTCGAATCTCTTGGCCATCGCCGCGGCGTCGCGAGTCGGATTCGGCAGACGGTCCGCGTGCTGATAGGCAGAATTGCCGATGACGAGCGCAACCCGCCGCTCGGCATGGGCGGAACCCACGCCGACCAGCACCAGCCATAATCCCAACACGGCGGCAGCCGCTATGAGAACGGGCCTGCGCATCAACCTCTATCCTGACCTAAACGGGATCCGAATCACCTAACCTAATTCAAACCCACCTCGCACCTGGTTGAAATCCACCTAACGCAAGGCGGTGTCGGTCATATGTGATCCGGTTCACGCAGCCAGTGGCGATTGTAATGGGCAAGACGGTGAAAGGCTAGGCCGTGTGCGCGCGGCGCTTTCACATCCGCGGGAGCTCTTCGTGGTCACTATGAGATCAAACCAGATGACATCAAACCAGTTGCCACGTCGCCCACGCCGACATTGGCCTGCGCCGTAAGCCTGGTTGGTCTTGTCCGGGTTCCCGCGATCAGAAGCCGACGCCCAGAATCAAGCGGCTGGCGCCCGACTTTATAATATATCCTCTCCGGGATGCCGTCCTGATCGGCACCGGCACCGGCCGTCCGCGCCAGTCAATGCCCAGGGCAACGCTCTTGCGAGCGGACGCTTCTCGCTCCGTCGCCGAAGCCGAGACGTTGATTCCCGTAGTTGCAACCAAGACGATCAGCACTGTCGCGAGCATGCGACCGTTGTTCATGATACTTCTCCGAAATCAACCCGAATGCGCATGCGCCGGCGAGTTCTATCCTTGGAATCGCGAAACCGTATCCTGGTTCACTATCGCAGCGAATCTTTGACGGTTTGCCTTAGGACTAATGGTGGGTCCCAAAGTTCCGTTGATGACGCCGAGTACGGATCGAAGTGTTGTTGGAATAACACGAGCATGTCGCAAAATGTGTGCGCGGCCTTTGATTGGCGCCAAAACAGTTTTGGTACCATGTAACTCGGATGTAGATTTCAGGGCGGAATTGGGGTGGCCGGCATTGGGGGGATGGGCGAATGCGGAGCTATTACAATCAATCGTTGAGAGGCGCGCTATTGGGGAGCGCTGCTCTCGTTGTAACCGTTCTGAGTTCGTCGGGCGCGTTGGCGCAGAGCTGTGTGAACACGCCATTTCAGGCTGGAGGTTTGCCCGAAATCGGCCAACTCGCAGCAGCAACGGCGAGTTCTGTTGCGACCTCCCTTGCCAGCCTGAATTCGGTGTTCTTAACGCAGCAGACCAGCGCGTTTGTCGCCGCGCCATCTGGCGTTGCGCCAGGCACGCAAGGCGGCGGCGTGTGGGTACGCGGTGTCGGGGGCGAATCGACGATTTCCAGCAACTCGACCACTCAGCTTGCTGGTATCGCGCAAGTACCCGGTCTCAGCGAAACCGGCACAATCAACTGTGCCAGCCGCGAGCGTATTGAATTTGCCGGCATTCAGGTCGGGCGGGATATCTCCCGTCTCAATCTGATGGGCTATAATGTGCATATCGGCACGACGGCCGGCTATCTCGAAGCAAAGAGCAAGGAGAAAAACGGTCCCGGCATATTCGAGAATAAGTTCGAGGTTCCGTTTGCCGGTATATACGGCGTTGTGACAAAGGACCGCTTCTTCGCCGATCTGAATCTGCGAACCGAATTCTACAATATGAAGTTGCGGGATCCGACCCTGAGCCTTTTCGATCAAGATGTGACCGCGATGGGGTTCTCTGCCTCGGTCGGAGCCGGATACAACATGGCTCTTTGGAACGGCTGGTTCATCGAGCCCTCTGGCGGCGGCATCTTCTCTTGGACCAAGATCGATCAGTTCAGCTCGGTCGGGCTGCCAGAAACACCGCCGGGTGCAAACTTGGATGGAAGGAACATCTCGGGGACGCTCTCCTTCGATACGGTCACGAGCGCGATCGGGCGGGGGACGTTACGCGTAGGGCGAAACTTCACCGCTGGCAGTCTCGCATTGCAGCCCTTTGTTACGGCAAGTGTCTTCCGCGATTTCGGTGCCGATGTGAAGTCGCGCTTTCAATCCTGTCCCAACTGTGTATTCGCGGGGGGGCTCCCTGCTGAGGTCCGGGCTCAGACACAAACTTCTCGTGTGGGTACTTACGGCCAGTTCTCAGCCGGTGTGGCCGGCCAGCTTCTCAATACCGGATGGGTTGGTTTCGTGCGCGGCGACTACCGGACGGGCGACGACATCGAAGGCTGGACCGCAAACGGTGGCATTCGATACCAATTCACGCCTCAGGCGCCCATTACCACAGCATTCTCTAAGGGGCCCCAGCTCCCTGTCGCGCCTCCGATCTTCTGGACCGGATTCTATATGGGTGGTTTCTTTGGCGGAGCGTATGGAACAGCCGACGTAGGATTCACCGACCTGACCTCGGTGGATTCGTCTGTCGCAGGATGGCTCGGTGGTGGCCAGGTCGGCTACGACTATCAGTTCGGCGCCTACGTCGTCGGCATCGAAGGCGACTTCGGTGCAACCAATATTACGGGATCCGAGACGTGCGGTTCCGCCAATGGCCTCAGCGCAGTTGGATCTGCAGGTGCGTTCAGTCCATTCTTTATGACTTGCGGGAGCGAGTTGGATTGGATTGCAACCGCGGCCGCGCGCTTCGGCGTAACCTGGGAGCGCGCGCTGTTCTACGTTAAGGCGGGTGCTGCATGGGCGGAAGAAACGATGGTGGTTGACTGCATCGTCGGTCCGTTCAATGTGCCAGGCAATGCCCGGCAGTGCAGAAATCCAGCGGGCGCCCTGGTCAATCACCTCGAAGCGAGTGACACTCGCGTGGGCTGGATGGTCGGCTACGGCAGCGAGTTCTCGTTGACGCCCAACTGGTCGGCCAAGGCAGAATTCAAATACATGGACTTCGGCAGCCAGGACTATACGGCGTCGGATGGCTCGCGATTGACCTCCGATCTTCAGGTCAGCACGGTCACCGTCGGGGTCAACTACCGGTTCTCATCCGTGCCGTTGTTGGCCGGATATTAGAGCATGGCCCCGAAAAGTCGTGGACTTTTCGGACAAGATCATGCGACCTAAGACGAGCAATGGAGCGCGGTTGGTTCAACCTGAACCAATCGCGCTCTAAGCGTAGTACGGCCGGCGAAGCGTTGGTTGATCGCTTTGCCGGGGTCGCCCGCCCCCTCCATAATTCTGCCCTTCGATCGCGCGTGCACCGGCGTCATCCGCGTGTGCTCTACGAGAACGCTTGCAACCTTGTCGGCTCTTTGTCTAATTGATTGAATAACAGCCACAAATTAGAGCATCATCGCGAAAAACCGGCAGACCTTTCGAACGAGATCGTGCGACAAGTCACAGAGAAGACGAGCGCGATTGGTTCAAGGCGCAGCGATCGCGCTTAAGACGAACCGTGCCGATATCGCCCTCCTTATGGGAGGGCGTAGTTTTGCAATTCTGGTTCCACTGAGAACGCATGGCCAGCAAGCTCCCCTCGCTCGACGGTTTCCGCCGGATCGTGGTCAAGGTCGGGTCCTCGCTGCTCGTCGACGCCGAGGCCGGCGGCGTGAAGGAGGCGTGGCTCGCCTCGCTCGTCGCCGATATTGCCGAACTGCACGGGATGAACCGTGACGTGATGGTGGTGTCCTCGGGCGCGATCGCGCTCGGCCGTTCGGTGCTAAAACTTCCGCGCGGGGCATTGCCGCTCGAGGACAGCCAGGGCGCCGCAGCGGTCGGCCAGATTGCGCTCGCGCGCATTTGGGCGAGGGCGCTCGGCCAGCATGGCATCAAGGCGGGGCAGGTCCTGGTCACGCTCGGCGATACCGAGGAACGTCGCCGCTACCTCAATGCGCGCTCGACCATAGCGCGGCTGCTCGACTGGCGGGCGGTTCCCGTCATCAACGAGAACGACACAGTGGCGACCAACGAGATCCGCTATGGCGACAATGACCGGCTCGCCGCGCGCGTTGCCACCATGGCGAGCGCCGATCTCCTGGTTCTGCTCTCCGATATCGACGGCTTGTACAAAGCACCGCCCGATCGCGTGCCGGAGGCCGAGTTCGTGCCCGTGGTTCCGCGCATTACGCCGGCGGTCGAGGCGATGGCCGGTGCGCCCGCTTCGGAGCTCGCGCGCGGCGGCATGCGGACCAAGATCGAGGCCGGCAAGATCGCGACCACCGGCGGCGCGCATATGGTGATCGCCTCGGGCCGCGTGATGCATCCGCTGCGCGCGATCCGGGAAGGGGCGCGGGCGACCTGGTTTCTCACGCCCGCCAACCCGGTGGCCTCGCGCAAAATGTGGATCGCCGGCTCGCTCGAAACGCGCGGCGTGCTGATCATCGATGCCGGCGCGGTGGCTGCCCTCAGGCGCGGCAAGAGCCTCCTGCCGGCCGGCGTTGTGCGGGTCGAGGGCGTGTTCGCGCGCGGCGATGCCGTGATCGTGCGCGGGCTCGACGGCGCCGAGGTCGGGCGCGGGCTCGTCGCCTATGACGTCGAGGACGCCGAGAAGATCAGGGGTCGGTCCTCGGCCGATATTCTGCTCATCCTCGGCAATCCCGGTCGCACCGTGATGATCCACCGCGACGACCTCGCGCTCTGGCACGAGTGATCCCGCAGCGGCGGATCAGTTCTGCACCGCGCTTCATCATGGCCGAGGCACTTGTTCCCTTTCCCGCTCGCGCGAGGGAAGAGAAAGATTCATGCCTGCTTGCGAGTTCCGTTCATTCCCGCGAAAGCGGGAATCCAGTCTGTTTCTCAATGAAGTTCTGGGTCCCCGCTTGCGCGACGCTTGCGCGGGGACGAACGGACCAACAGCTACTGTTCAGAGCCCCGCGGCGAGGGCCTTTTCGATCGCCGGATTGAGCACCGTGTCGAGATTGGTTTCCGTGATCGGGCCGACCAGCTTGTAGGCGATGCGGCCGTCGCGGCCGATCACGAAGGTCTCGGGGACCCCGTAAACGCCCCATTCGATGCCGGCACGGCCGTTACGGTCGGCGCCGATCGCGACGAACGGATTGCCGTAGCGGTCGAGGAATTTGAGCGCGTCGGCCGTTCTGTCCTTGTAGTTCAGCCCGACCAGCCGGTAGCGCGTGTCGGCGGCCATGCGCATCAGGATGGGTGCTTCCTCGCGGCAGGGCACGCACCAAGAGCCCCAGACATTGAGCACCGTCACCCCGCCCTTGAAGCCGGCTGCGGCGAGGCCGGGGACCAGCTTGCCGTCGCGTGTAAGGCCCGCGATGGGTGGCAGAAAGGTCTCAGGAGCCGGCCGGCCGATCAGGGCGGACGGAACGGCCGAAGGATCGCCCGCCCCGAGCCGATAGAGGAACAGCGCGGCGAGCGCGAGAAACAGCACAAGCGGCAACAGCAGCAGCCAGCGTCGCGGGCGCGGGGCATCATCTGTCGGAAACGCGGTCATGCGGTTTCCTTGATCGGCTGCGGGCGGAGTTCGGCGGACCGGCGCGTCACCCCGCGCCGTTCGAGCTCGGCGAGAAGCCGCCGTTGCCGGCGATAGTCGTAGAACACCCAGGCGATCAGCGCCGCGATCACGCCGAAGGTGACCGCGTAGGACGCAACAATGAAGACGGCATGCGGCCCGAGCGCCATCGCTTTACACCCTCAAGGCGGCCTGCGCCTGCAATAGCCGCAGGCTGCGCACGCGGCGGCGCAGGACCTCGTTGCGCATCACCGCGAGATGCAGCGTGACGAACAAGAGCGTGAACGCCAGCGCCATCACCAGCAGCGGCACGAGAATGCTGGGATCGATCGAGGGCCCGTCGCGCCGGATCACCGAAGCGCCCTGATGCAGCGTATTCCACCAATCGACCGAGAATTTGATGATCGGCAGGTTGACCGCTCCGACCAGCGTGAGGATTGCCGCCGCGCGGCCGGCAAGCGTCGGGTCCTCGACGCTGCGCCACAGCACGAGCAGCCCCAAATACATGATGAACAGAAGCAGCACCGAGGTCAGGCGCGCGTCCCAAACCCAGTAGGTGCCCCACATCGGGCGGCCCCATAGCGACCCGGTGATGAGGCAGATGAACGTAAAGGCCGCCCCGAGCGGCACCGCGGCCTTCGCCGCCACGTCGGCCAGCGGATGGCGAAAAACCAGCGTGCCGATGGCGGCCACGCTCATCATCGCCCAGGCGAACATGGCGAGCCACGCCGCCGGCACGTGCAGATACATGATCTTGACGGTCGCGCCCTGCTGGTAGTCGTCGGGCGCGAGTGCCGCTTCGACTAAGCCGAAGGCGAAGACGATCGCCGTCGCTGCGACGAGCCAGGGCAGGGAACGCTCGACGAAGCGCAGGAACCGGGTCGGGTTGGCGAGATCGATCAGCGCCATGGCCTTGACTTAGTCCGCATGCTGCGCCCGCGCAATGCGGCACTTGGGCGGAGCTAGAGCATGATCCCGAAAAGTTGGCAGGTTTTTCGGCCAAGATTATGGGACAAGACGAAGGAAAACAGAGCGCGATCGATTCAAGCTGAATGATCGCGCTCGCTAGGTTGTTTCGCGCGCGGGCGTTATTCCAGCCCGTGGCGCAAGGTGGCGGCAGCGGCGAAGGGGCCGACCACCAGACTCATCAAAGTTAATGCGCAGAGCAGCATGAAGGGCGTGCCGAACGGTACGGGTCCGACGACTGCGGCATTCGAAGCAGCGACCCCGAAGATCAGCACCGGCGCGGTCAGCGGAAGCACGAGAATGGGCAGCAGCAGGCCGCCGCGGCGCAGCGCGACGGCGAGCGCGGCCCCGATCAGGCCGGTAAAGGTCAGCGCCGGCGTGCCGATGAGGAGCGTGAGCATCACCGCCCCGGTCCCCACCGGTTCGAGGTTGAGAAAGAGGGCGAGCACGGGCGTTGCCAGCACCAGCGGCAGGCCGGTGGTAAGCCAGTGTGCGAGCGCCTTGGCGGCAATCGTGAGTTCAAGCGGCAGGTGCCCCGTCAGGATGAGATCGAGCGAGCCGTCGTCATGGTCGGCGGCGAAAAGCCGGTCGAGTGCGAGCAGCGAGGCGAGCAGTGCGCCGATCCACAGGATCGCCGGCCCGACCCGGCGCAACAGCGCAAGATCAGGCCCGAATGCGAACGGCGTCAGCGCCACCACGACAAGGAAGAACAGCACGCCCATCATCGCGCCGCCGCCGATGCGGATGGCAATGCGCATGTCGCGCACGATGATGGCACGCAGCGCGGTCATGGCACGCCACCGAGGTCGCACGCCGGCGTTCCGCCTTGCGCCTGCCATGCTCTAATACCTCTCCCCGCTGGCGGGGAGAGGTCGCGAGCGCAGCGAGCGGGTGAGGGGGCGTGTGAATAGGCGAGAGGCTTTAGCCCCTCACCCGGCGTGCATCTCGTTTCACTCGATGCCCGCCGACCTCTCCCCACGAGTGGGGAGAGGTGAAAAGCAAGAACCTTCGTCGAGAATCGGCGATGAGCAAAAGCCTGCGCCGGAGAGGAGTCGCGGGCCGCATCTCGACTCCCTCCCGGCGAGCACGCAGCCAAGCCTGCGCAGGCTGCGCAAGCTTGCCTGCGCCGCTCGCCGACCTCCCCCTTTCAGGGGGAGTTGATCAAGTGGAAGTCTCTGCAAAAGCCCGTGATGCGCAAGGGCGAGCGGACCGCCCGATCCCATGATTCGACGAAGGCGCCCTAATGCGCTGAGCGCAGCTATCGCAATGCCGCGGCGATGTTGCCGCCGTCGACGGTCGTTACGTCGGCGGTGGTCTTGAGCTGCAGCGCCTGGTGCAGGAAGGCCTGCGCGACATCCTCCGCCGTGACTTCGCGGGCAAGCAGATTGCCGCTCATATAGTCCTTCTCGGAAACGCCGCGCGCCTTGGCGCGGGTCTTGACGAAATCGTCGGTGAGCAGCCCCGAGCGGATGCGGTCGGCATTCACCGCATTGGCACGAATGCCGTCGGCGCCATATTCGAGCGCGTATTGGCGGACCAAGAGCAGGGTCGCGGCCTTCGGCAGGCCATAGGGTCCGAAATCCGGTCCCGGATTGACCGCCTGCTTCGAGACGTTGAACAGAAGGCACCCGCCGGTGCCCTGTGCGAGCATGACCTTCACCGCCGCCTGGGCGACGCGCTGGTGGCCATAAAAATTCAACTCGAAGCTCTGGCGCAGCACCGCCTCGTCGACCTCGCCGATGCGCCCCTGCCAGGCCGCGCCCGCATTCGACACGGCGATATCGACGCCGCCGAACGCCTCGACCACCTGGTCGAAGGCCGCCTGCACCGAAGCGGCATCGGTCACGTCGCATTTGACCGCGAGCGCCGCACCGCCGATTGCGGCCGACCGCTCGGCAGCCGCACTTTCGTTGACATCGAGCAGCGCGACCTCCGCGCCTGCGCGCGCAAAGGCGGCTGCGGTCGCCGCGCCGATCGCGCCCCCTGCCCCGGTGACGACGGCCACCTGGCCGGCCAGCGGCGGCACGGCCGCCGCGCCGAGCTTTGCCTGCTCCAGCGGCCAATACTCCATATCGAACATGTCGGCTTCCGGGATCGACTGGAAGCGGCCGATCGCCTCCGCATCGAGGATCACCTCGGCCGCATTCTCGGCGAGATCGGCGGCAATGCAGGCATCGCGCTTCGAGCGCCCCAGCCCGAACAGGCCGAGACCCGGCACCAGCACGACGCGCGGCAGCGGGTCGAGCATGGGCTTGTCGCGGCCGATCCGGGCACTGTTGCGGGCGAAGTAATCGCAATAGCGGGCAACGAATGCCGCCGCCGCGATGCGCGCATGGTCGCGGAACACGGCAAGATCGCCCGCAGCCGGTGCATCAAGCACCAGCGGCCAGGTCTTGGTGCGGATCGCATAGTCGGGCGTGACCACGCCTTCCTGCGAATAGCGGGCGATCTCGGCACCGCCGACAAAGTCAAGGATGGCAGGGCTGGTGCGGAAATCGAGGATCTGGCGCAGAAATGCGCCCTCATGGTCCTCGTCCGCCAGGCTGCACGCGCCGCGAATGATCGGAGCGAGAGAGGGCAAAGGCGCGAGCGTCGGCGGCAGGCTCACCTTGACCAGGGCTTTGCGTCCCCGCTGCAGCCGCGCCTCGGCCAAGGAGACCATCGCGACCATGCGCTCATAGGCCTCGCGCGCGGTCGCACCGAACGTGAAGATGCCGTGCTTTTCCAGCACGAGACCCTCGACGTCCGGGTTCTTGTCGAACGTCTCGGCGGCTGCCTTGGCGAGCTCAAAGCCGGGCCTGACATAGGGCACAATGCCCATGCGCTCACCGAACACCTCGGCGGCGGTCGCAACGCCGCCCGCCTGGTCGACCAGGCTCAGCACCGCATTCGCATGGGTGTGATCGACGAATTTCGCCGGCAGGAAAGCGTGCAGCAGCACTTCGACAGAGGGGTTGGGACCGGTGGGATCGATCAGGTTCGCGCGCTCGATCCGGACAAGGTCGCGATCGGCAAGAGACTCGCGCGCGCGAAGCGCCTGCAGCGCGGCAAGCCGCACGGCGGCAAATCCGGAAGGCTCGATCGTCGCCATGTCGAAGCCCGACCCCTTGACGCACAGCACCTGCCTCTCCTCGCCGAGGAGGTCGGTCAGGCGCGTCTTCAGCGAGGTGTTGCCGCCGCCATGAAGGACGAGTTTCGGATCCTGCCCGAGCAGCCGGGTCGTGTAGACCCGCAGCGCAAGATCGCCGGCGACGCCCTCGCCGGCATAGCGCGCGATCATCGCCTCGGCGTCGCGCTCGACATAGCGGCTGTGCATGGCCTCGCCGCGACCTTTCGCGATTCGGAGGTTGTGCAGATCGATAATGGCCGGCCGCGTCTTCTCCGGCAAAGCGGCGCGCGCTTTGCCGGAGAACGCTCAGCCCTTGTTGCTGCCCATGATGCGCCGCGACCACCAGCCGGTACGCCGCGATGTCGGTTGATCGACGGTCGCGTTCGCATCGTCCATCGGTTCCATGGACGCGACCTCCACCGGTGCGGGCTCGTCCGCGGGCGGAGCACTCTCGTCCGGCATGGCCGGCGCAGGGACGGAAGGCTCGGCACCGCCGTTCTCGCTCGAACGAACGGCCGCTTCGCGCACGGTGGAGCGTCGCCGCACGGTGCCAGCGGCATCAGGACCAGTTGGTTCGGTTGCCGGCGGCGCATCCGCGGCCACGGGTTCTTCGATAAGCGACGACGGGGAGAACGGCTCCTCCTCGATGCGCTCATTGAAGACCTCGGTGGCATCCGGCTGCGCCTCGCGCTCAGCGGATCGCGCCTCGGCCGGATCCGGCTGCTCGGCGGGGGATGGCGCTTCCACGGCAGCCGGCGCGTCCGACGGCGAAACACCTCCGGCGCCCGCAAATTCCTGCGGCGCGCCATTCTCGGCCGTTGCCGTCTCTTCCGAACCTGTTGCCGACGCGAGGACGGCGTTTTGAGATTCGCGCGCGGTCTCGCCAAAGTCGAACAGCGGTTCGCCAGCCTCGATGCTCGCCTCGATTCTCTCCTGCTCGGCGAACTCGGCCGTCTCGTCGGTTATCGCCAGAAGCTCAGTGGCTTCGCTCTCCGGCCGCCGGTTGCGCCGACCGCCTCTGCGGCCGCGGCGCCGGCGGCGCCGCGTATCGGCTGAAGTGGCCGTGTCGGAGGCTTCGTCCTCGGCATGCGGCTCGCCGGCAATCACCGCGGCCGATGCTTCGAGCTCCGCGCCTTCGCCACCATTGCGCTCATCGAGGACGGCAGCGTGCTCCGCGGCCGTCTCATCGGCGATCAGTTCGGTTTCGCCCCGCTCGTCGCGGCGGCCGCGTCGGCGCCGACGCCGCCGGCGGCGCCCGCCATTCTCACCCCGTTCGGCGTCCTCGCCCAGTTCGTCAGCGGCGACAAGGATATCCGCGCCCTCGAGCTCGGCGTCCGGCTCGAACTCGTCCTCTTCGGCCGAACTCGCGGGAACCAGGATGGCAGGATGCGCGGCGAGCGCACGCGCCTGTTCCAGGCTATGCACCTGTTCGCCCTTCTCGATCGCAAAGGCCTGCTGCACGCTCGGCGCTCCGTCGGCCCTGATCGTGATGACGATGCGGAAGCGCTGCTCAAGATCGCGCAGGTGTCCCCGCTTCTGGTTGAGCATATAGAGGGCGACCTCGCTTGCCGTTCGCACCGCGATATTGTGGGTTGCCCCGCGCATCAGCGACTCTTCCAGCATGCGCAGGCACTGCAGCGCGACCGAGGCGACCGAACGAACATGACCGGTGCCCCCGCAATGCGGACACTTCTCGGTCGAGCTCTCGAATACGCTGGTGCGGATGCGCTGACGCGACATTTCGAGCAGGCCGAAATGCGAGACATGGCCGACCTGGATCCGGGCGCGGTCGCTCTTGAGGCATTCCTTCAACCGCCGTTCCACTGCGCGGTTGTTGCGTTTCTCATCCATGTCGATGAAATCGATCACGATGAGCCCGGCAAGATCGCGCAGGCGGAGCTGGCGGGCGATCTCCTCGGCCGCCTCGAGATTGGTCTTGAGCGCGGTGTCCTCGATATGGTGCTCGCGCGTGGCGCGGCCGGAATTGACGTCGATCGCGACCAGCGCTTCCGTCTGGTTAAGGACGACATAGCCGCCCGAACGGAGCTGCACGATCGGCGAGAACATGCCCTCGAGTTGGCTCTCGACGCTGTAACGGCTGAGCAGCGGTTGGTTCTCGGTGTACAGCTTCACGTTCTTCGCATGACTCGGCATGAGCATGCGCATGAAGTCCTTGGCCTCGCGGTGCGCCTCCTCGCCGGCGACGATCACCTCGTCAATGTCCTTGTTGTAGAGGTCGCGGATGGCCCGCTTGATCACCGAGCCTTCCTCATAGACGAGGGTCGGTGCAGTCGATTTCAGCGTGAGATCGCGCACTTGCTCCCACATCCGCAGGAGATACTCAAAGTCGCGCTTGATCTCCGTCTTGGTGCGCATGGCGCCCGCGGTGCGCAGGATGACGCCCATCCCCTCGGGCACTTCGAGATCATGGGCGATCTCCTTGAGCCGATTGCGGTCCTGCGGGCTCGTGATCTTGCGGCTGATGCCGCCGCCGCGCGCCGTGTTCGGCATCAGCACCGAATAGCGTCCGGCAAGCGACAGATAGGTGGTCAGCGCCGCGCCCTTGGTGCCGCGCTCCTCCTTGACGACCTGCACCAGCATGATCTGCCGGCGCTTGATGACCTCTTGAATCTTGTATTGCCGCCTGACGTATGGGGTGCGCTCCTGCGCCTCCTCGAGGGCGTCGGCACCGCCTACGGACTCGACCGTTTCCTCGACCTCGGCTGCCTCGTCCTCTCCGTCGTCATCTTCGTCGTCGTCTTCGTCATCCTCCTCGTCATCATCATCATCTTCTTCTTCGTCCTCGTCGTCCTCGTCGTCATCCTCCTCGTCATCGCCCGTCCCATTCACGTTGTTCCCGCTCTTGGCCCGGCCGGCATCGCCCGCGGTCGCGTCGTCGGCGTCGTCTTCATCGTCCGTATCCGCCGTGCGCGCGTATGCAGGGACGCTTTCGTCCTCGGTGTCCGGCCGCGCATCGGGGGCAATGGACTGGCGAGCGGCATCTGAGGCTTCGTCGCTCGATACCGCGCGTGACGCCGAGGCGTCTCCTTCGCTGCCTTCCTCGGCCCTGATGTCCTCGGCGGGCGTGTTCTGAACCGCCGGCGCGATGGCGGCGGCCTCGTCGGCGGGGGTACCCGCCGAATCGACTGGCTCGCCGGCGCTCGCCGCTTCTTCGACCGGTTCGCCCGCCGGTTCCAATTCGCTTGCGCCGAACTCCTCCGCCGCCGAGATCGAACCGGTCTCGCCCTCTCCCTCCGGAAGGTGGGAAGCCGTCGATGCACTCGCGCCGCTGTCCGGTACGGCGTCCGCTTCCGTCGGAAACGCCGGGCTTTCCTGCGATGAAGCAAGTGCACCGGACGGGTCCGCCATCGCCTCCGCGCCGGGCCCGGGCTGCGCGCCCGGCGCTCCCTCCCCGGCCGCGCGCGCGGCGGCGGCACGGGCATCGGCGATCGGTGCGCTGGCGACGCGGTTGCCGCGCCCCTTTTGCTGGCTCGCCGGCTGTGAACGCCCGGTCGAACGCGCCGCCGCGCGACGATCGGCTTCCGCCTCGGCGGCAAGATGGGCGCGTTCTTCCTCTTCGATCAGCGCTTGGCGGTCGGCGATCGGGATCTGGTAATAGTCGGGATGGATTTCACTGAAGGCGAGGAAACCGTGGCGATTGCCGCCGTAATCGATGAAGGCTGCCTGCAGCGACGGCTCTACTCGCGTGACTTTTGCAAGATAGATGTTTCCTCTGAGCTGACGGCGGCTTGCGGCTTCGAAGTCGAATTCCTCTACCCGGTTGCCGCGCAGGACGACCACCCGCGTTTCTTCCGGGTGGGTCGCGTCGATGAGCATTTTATTGGCCATGTCTGAGTCTCTGGGCCGCGCACTCGCCGTCTGCGCCCTGACGCCGGGAAGGCATACGCGGGCGGCGACAAGAAGTGCGCGCCGAATCGAGAGTTTGAACGGAAAACCCGAATCGCGGCCTGAGCAACGGGCGCGCCCGAGATACCGGGCGTCGGCGCTCTCCCATAGCGCCGAGCGTTACGCTCCTCGTTTCCTGGCCCGAACATGTGCTTCGATTCCTCGGGTGCGACGGCCACGCCTTCGGCGCGGCCATTGATGGTCTTCAGAGCTGGGGACATTTCACGTGAACGTCCCGCAGGAGCGTACACATCTCGCTTCGTCCTCCCATGGGAGGTGCCGGTTCGATCGTCCGTCCCACCGCGGGTCGCTGCCAGCAACCTCGCCGCCGGAACGCGCAGACGCTCAACATCACCAGTTGCCTGAACGCGGCAGAACCGGAAATCCTGAGAACCCACCAGCCCTTCCTTATTAAGGTGCGCGCCGGCCGATTGGCAAGCGACGCCCCCTTTTCTACTTAAACGTGCAATTCGGTCTATTTATCGCCCGTAGCGAGTGGAAATCCGGCGCTCTGCTTATGCCTGCCGGAGGCTGTTGCCGGGCGCGGCCCGTCGTGAGAAAGTTCGCGTTAACCGGCGGATTCTATCCGTTCTGAGTGCCGTCCGGCCAAAAGGGAACCGGTTGGCACGGCGGGGACGTTGTCCGAGTCGCACAGCTTGTGATGCCATAAAATATGGTTATACGCGAGCCCCATTGTCGGCCTTGGCGATTCGGCGGTAACAAAGCCGTCTCGCGATCGTGACCTTGAGACAGGGGGCGTGGCCCGGTGGTTCGGCGCGCGAGCCTATTCCTCGCTGCGGTTTGCAGTGTTCTCCTAGCCACGGTGACGCTGGGCGCGGCACAGGTGCGCCCGGCTCCGGCCACCCCGCTCAGCAACCCGATCGCGACCGATGCCCGCCTTGCCGGAGACCGCAAGCAGACCCGTTTTGTGGTGGATCTCTCAAAGAAGGTCGACATGCGGGCCTTCACGCTGGCCAATCCCTATCGGGTCATCATCGATCTGCCACAGATCACATTCCGGCTGCCCAAAAAAACCGGAGAGCGCGGACGCGGGCTCGTCAAGGCGTTCCGCTACGGCCTCGTCATGCCGGGCGGCTCGCGCATCGTGATCGACGCGGCCGGCCCGGTGCGGGTCGAACGGGCCTTCGTGCTCGATCCCGCGGACGGACTGCCGGCCCGGCTGGTGCTCGACCTTGCCGCAGTCGACCGCAAGACTTTTCTGCGCGCTGCGGCGATCGACAATCGCCTGCCGCGCGCCCAGCCGCGCCGGGCCGAGCGCGCGGCCGTGCCCATGGCCGACCGCGATCCGCGGCCGATCATCGTGCTCGATCCCGGTCATGGCGGCATCGACTCCGGCGCCCGCGCGCCCAGCGGCGAACAGGAAAAGACCATCGTCCTCGAATTCGCGCTGATCCTGCGCGACAGGCTCGAACAGACCGGTCAGTTTCGTGTGGTGATGACGCGAAGCGACGACCGGTTTATCAAACTGGCGGAGCGGATCAGGATCGCGCGCCAGCGCGGGGCCCAGCTTTTCGTTTCAATTCACTGCGACGCGCTGCGCCGACGCGACGGCACCGCTGAGGGCGCCACCGTCTACACGTTGTCCGAGCGCGCCTCCGACGCCCAAGCGGCCCGTCTTGCCGAGGTCGAGAACAAAGCCGACGTGATCGCCGGCGTCGACCTCTCCGCCGAGCCGAATGACATCGCCGATATTCTCATCGACCTCGCCCGGCGTGAGACCAAGAACTACTCCACGCAGTTCGCCCATTTGCTGGTCAACCAGCTCAGGAAGACGGCCCGGCTCCACAAGAACCCGCTCAAGTCCGCCGGCTTCAAGGTGCTGACCGCCCCCGACGTTCCCTCGGTGCTGGTCGAGCTCGGTTACGTGTCGAGCCGCGACGACCTCAAGCAACTCACCTCGGACGAATGGCGCTCGAAGGTCAGCGACAGGATCGTCCGGGCGATTCAGACCTTCTTTGCAAGGCGCCTTGCCGGCTCGGAAGCAAGAGCAGGAGCGAACTGAGGCCGGGCGGAAAAACCCGGATGCACCGTAAGATGCAACCGGCCTATAGGCCTCAGTTTGACCATAAAACGGCGGCACCTAGCGTGTTTGCGTGTTCGGCAGGATCTGCCGCGCGTCGAGTTTGGGAGAGCGCGTCGCCAACGGCCATGGCCGTGCGGGGAAGGGGGCGATGAGGCCGATGCTCCGGTTTTTCGGCTTTCTGTTTACAGCGGGAACGATCCTTTTCTTTGCCGGCGTCGCCGCCGCTGCCGGTCTGATCTGGCATTTCTCCCAGGACCTGCCCGACTACTCGCAGCTTCAGGACTATGAGCCGCCGGTGATGACGCGCGTGCACGCGGTCGACGGATCGCTGCTTGCCGAGTACGCCCGCGAGCGACGCCTCTACATCCCGATTCAGGCAGTGCCGCAAAGTGTGATCAATGCCTTCCTCGCCGCCGAGGACAAGAACTTCTACCGGCATGGCGGCCTCGATTTCGCCGGCATCGCCCGCGCCGGCATCCTCTATATCAAGAATATCGGGACGAACCGCCGTCCGCAGGGCGCTTCGACCATCACCCAGCAGGTCGCCAAGAACTTCCTTTTGACCAACGAGGTCTCGTTCAAGCGCAAGTTCAAGGAGGCGCTGCTCGCGCTGAAGATCGAGCGGGCCTACTCGAAGGAGCGTATTCTCGAACTCTATCTCAACGAGATCTATCTCGGCTTCTCGGCTTACGGCCTTGCCGCCGCCTCGCTGCTTTACTTCGACAAATCCGTCCACGAGCTTTCGACCGCTGAAGCCGCCTATCTCGCCGCGCTGCCCAAAGCGCCCTCGCAGCTCCATCCGTTCCGGCAGCGCAAGCGCGCGGTCGAGCGGCGCAACTACGTAATCGACCGCATGGTCGAGAACGGCTTCATTGAGGCGGAGGAAGGCGAGGCGGCGAAAAAGAAGCCGCTCAATGTCACGCCCCGGCCGACCGGCGCGCAGATCTTCGCCGGTGAGTATTTTGCCGAGGAGGTGCGGCGTGAAATCCAACAGAAATACGGCGAGAAGCGCCTTTACGAAGGCGGCCTCTCGGTGCGCACCACGCTCGATCCGAAGCTGCAGACGATCGCACGCAAGGTGATGGCGGGCGCGCTCGTGAGCTTCGACGAGAGCCGCGGCTATCGCGGCCCGGTCAAGACGATCGACGTGTCCGGCGACTGGGGCGCACGTCTCGCCGATGTGCGGGCGCTCTACGATGTCGACCCGTGGCGGCTCGCGGTCGTGCTCAAAGCAGACCGCAAGAGCGCACGGATCGGATTCCAGCCGGCGCGCGTACCGGGCGGCGCGCTCTCGCGCGAGCGCGAGACCGGCATTGTCCCGCTCGAAGGCGTGAAATGGGCAAAGGCCGCGCGCGGCTCGGCGCGCGGCAAGGCGGTCACCCGCGTGTCCCAGGTGCTCAAACCCGGCGATGTCGTCTATGTCGAGCCGCTCGGCGCGGAGACGAACCGGTTCCGCCTGCGCCAGGTCCCGGAGATTTCCGGCGGCATGGCGGTGATGGACCCGGTGACGGGCCGCGTGCTCGCGCTGGTCGGCGGCTTCTCGTTCGATCAGAGCCAGTTCGACCGCGCGACCCAGGCGAAGCGGCAACCCGGCTCATCGTTCAAGCCGCTGGTCTATGCCGCCGCGCTCGACAATGGCTACACGCCGGCCACGATCGTGATGGATGCCCCGATCGAGATCGACCAGGGGCCCGGCATCGGCATCTGGCGGCCCGAGAATTACTCGACCAAGTTCTACGGCCCGCAGACCATGCGGTTCGGCGTCGAGCGTTCGCGCAATGTGATGACCGTGCGGCTTGCGCAGGATATCGGCATGCCGCTGATCGCCGAATACGCCAAGCGCTTCGGCGTCTATGACAAGCTGCCGCCTTATCTGTCCTACGTGCTCGGCGCCGGCGAGACCACCGTGCTGCGCATGGTGACGGCCTATTCGATGATCGCCAATGGCGGACGGCGGATCACCCCGACCCTGATCGACCGCATCCAGGACCGCTATGGTCGCACCATCTACCGGCACGACCAGCGCGAATGCCGTGGCTGCAAGGCCGCGAAATGGCAGAACCAACCGGAGCCGGCCTTGATCGACCGGCGCGAACGCGTGCTCGACCCGATGACCGCCTACCAGGTCACCTCGATCATGGAGGGGGTGGTCAAGCGCGGCACCGGCACGATCGTGCGGGAGCTCGACAGGCCGGTCGCCGGCAAGACCGGCACCACCAATGACGAGAAGGACGTCTGGTTCATCGGTTTCACGCCCGAGCTCGCCGTCGGCGTCTATCTCGGCTATGACAAGCCGCGAACGATCGGCCGCCGCGCGACCGGCGGCCAGCTTGCCGCGCCGATCGTGCGCGACTTCCTCAAGGCCGCGCTCGCCGACAAGCCGGCGGTTCCGTTCCGCGTACCGCCCGGCATCAAGCTCATCCGCGTCGACCCGGCGACCGGGGGCCGTGCCGGCCTCGGGACGCAGAGAGCGATCCTCGAAGCCTTCAAGCCCGGCACCGAGCCATCACACACGCCGACGACGGTGTACGGCACGCTCGACCCCTATGGCCGGCCGAGGGGCGTGACCCCCGAGGCCAACCGCGCCGTACAAGGCATGGGCGGCCTTTACTGAATCGTCCGTCCTTCCGCCTGCGCTCTGTTTGTTCATCATCCCGCTTGAGCTGCTCAGACCGGTCCTCATGGTGAGGAACGCGGCGAAGCTGCGCGTTTCGAACCATGCAATGCAGTGCGCAGCCGCACCCTTCGAGACGCCGACCTTCGGTCGGCTCCTCAGGCATGAGGCGTTCCCTTCGTCAATCGGTTAGTTGGGCTGCGATGCAACCTTAACGGAATTCGCGCAGAAGCCGGCGAGCGGCTATACCTCTGCCGTCCGGGAGGGAACATGTCCGCCATCGCCGAGCCCGCCACCGAGCCTGTGGCCGACGACCGTCTTGCACGCCGCAACGCGGTCGTGCTGGCCTTCGCCCAGGCGCTCGCCGGCGCCAATGTGACCGTGATTATCGGCACCGCCGGCATTATCGGGGTCGTCCTTGCGCCCGACAGATCGTTCGCGACGGTTCCGGTGACCACCTATGTGGTCGGGCTGTGGATCGGAACGCTCCCCGTCGGTGCGATCGCCAAGCATTACGGCCGCCTTGCCGCCTTCGAGACCGGGGTGGTGTGCGGGATGGTCGCCGGCTTGATCTGTGCAACCGCGGTGATCTTCGGATCGTTCGCGCTGCTCTGTCTCGGCACCGCTTTTGGCGGGCTCTATGCGGCAGCCCATCAGAGCTACCGCTTTGCCGCCGCCGACACGGCGAGCGAGGCGTTCAAGCCGAAGGCGATCTCCTGGGTGATGACCGGCGGCGTGCTCGCCGGCGTGTTCGGGCCCCAGCTCATCATCGTGACCAAGGACGTGTTCCCGCAATATCTGTTCGCCGCGAGCTATCTGGCGCAGGCCGTGGTTGCCATCCTCGCCGGCCTGTTGCTGCTGCTCGTGCGCTTCCCGACGCTGCCCAAAGCAACCGATACGGACGGTGGCCGGCCGCTCGCCGTGATCTTCCGCCAGCCGCGGCTGATCGCCGCCGTGATCAGCGGGCTTGCGAGCTACGCCATGATGAACCTGGTGATGACCTCAGCTCCGGTGGCGATGATCGATTGCAATCACACGGTGGACGATGCCGCGCTCGGCCTGCAGTGGCATGTGATGGCGATGTATGCCCCGAGCTTCTTCACCGGAACGCTGATCGGCCGCTACGGCGCGGGCCTGATGATCGCCTTGGGGCTTTTGCTGATCGCCATCTCGGCTGTCATCGGCCTTACCGGCATCACCGTCGCGCATTTCTGGATCGCACTGATCGTGCTCGGATTCGGCTGGAACTTCTCCTTCATCGCCGCGACCGCGATGGTGACCGAGTGCCACCAGCCGCAGGAGCGCAACAAGGTGCAGGCGGTGAACGACTTCCTCATCTTCGGCTCGATGGCGATCGGCTCGTTCTTCTCCGGTCAGCTCCTTGCGAAGTTCGGCTGGGCGATGGTGAACGAGGTGGTGCTCGCCTTCGTGCTGACCGCGGGCCTGTTGTCGCTCTTGCTTGCCCGCGCCGGCCGCAAGCGCATGGCGTAAGGTCGGGCTTCGCCGGGACTTTTCTCTGATTCCGTTGGTCCCCGCGAAAGCGCGCGAAAGCGGGGACCCAGTGGCACAAAAAGGCTGGATTCCCGCTTGCGCGGGAATGAACGGAAGGTGCAGCGGGAAGTCCGTTCGTCCCCGCGAAGCGAAGCGAAAGCGGGGACCCAGAATTTCGTCGACAAACAAGCTGGATTCCCGCTTGCGTGGGAATGAACGGAGTTCATCCAAACTAAGCGCAAGAGCCCTGGTTCAGTCGAAATGACTAAATGACTGACGGGCGAAGACCAGCGTCCTTCCCTCCGCGTCGAGGAACTGCGCCCTTCCCGCTCCCGCTTCGATCCGTCCGATTTCCGTCACCCGGACGCCAACCGCTCGCGCCTCGGCAATCAGCGCATCGATGTGATCCGCGGAAACGGTCGCGACGATTTCGTAATCATCGCCGCCGCTGAGCAGGTGTGCCAGCAGCGCCGGCTCTGCAGCAAGTGCGGCCTGCGCGGCGTGCGATAGCGGCATGCGCGCGGCCTCGATCACGCCGTCGACCTGCGACGTGCGGCAGAGCTTGGCAAAGTCGCCCGCCAGTCCGTCCGACACGTCCATGGCAGCCGACGCGTAGCGGCGCATGACGGCGGCGACAGCGTTGCGCGGCTGCGGCAGGCGATAGCGCGCGATCAGATGATCCCGTTTCGAAGGATCGAGGCCGAGCCGCGCCGCCTCGTCGGGATCGCGCCGCAAGCGAAGGCCGAGCACCGCATCGCCGATCGTGCCGGTAACGACGACAAGGTCGCCCGGCCGCGCGCCGCTCCGCCGGATCATCGCGCCATGCGGGACTGCACCAAAAGCGGCGATCGAGACCATCACCGGGCCGGGCGTGCGAACGGTGTCGCCGCCGAACAGCGGGCAGGCATAGTGTTCCGCGTCGTCCTTGAGGCCGCGCGCGAAGGAAGCAAGCCAGTCATCGCCGACCTCCTTCGCCAGCGCGAGGGAAAGCAGGAAGCCGAGCGGCCAGGCGCCTTTGGCGGCGAGATCGGAGAGGTTCACCCGCAGCGCCTTTTTCGCGATCGCCTCGGGCGGATCGTCGGGTAGGAAATGCACGCCGCCGATAATGGCGTCGGCCTTCAGCACCAGGTCGCAACCGGCGGGCGGGGAAAGAACGGCGGCGTCATCGGTCAGGGCGAAAGCGCCGGGATCGCGCGCGAGCGGTCGGAAGTAGCGCGCGATCAGGAGGTCCTCAGCCGAGCCTTGTTGGTCTGCATCGTCGGTCATATTGCCAAGGCTCAGCGGCTCATCGATACCTGATCTGCGACTTGGAGCAAGATTGCTTCTCGTTGAATCAATCGCGCTTCCTTTCTCTTCGCCTTGTCGCATGATCTCATCGGAAAAGTCTGCAACTGATCGGGATCATGCTCTGTATTTCAACCAATGGCCGACAGGACCGCCATAGCATCGACCGGGCCGGTTATCGTCTGGTTTCGCAATGACCTGCGTATCGCGGATAATCCCGCGCTTGCGGCCGCCGCCGGTTCCGGGCGGCCCGTCATCGCCGTCTACGTGCTCGACGAGGAGAGCGCCGGCCTGCGCCCGCTGGGCGCGGCCAGCCGCTGGTGGCTTGCCGGGTCCCTGCGCGCGCTCGCGTCCTCTCTGGGCGAGCGCGCGATCTCGCTGACGCTGCGCCGCGGCACCGCGCGCAAGGTGATCACCGACCTCGCGGCGCAAACGCGGGCTGCGGCGGTCCACTGGAACCGGCGCTACGATCGCGCCGGTGAAGCGATCGATTCGGAGGTCGTCGCCGATCTCGCCGCGCGCGGGATAGCCGCAGAAACGTTCCAGGCTTCGCTCCTGTTCGAGCCGCAGGCGGTCCGGAGCCGGTCCGGCGCGCCCTTTAGCGTGTTCACGCCATTTCTGCGCCATGTGCTGGCGCTTGGCGAACCGCGCACGCCGATCGCGCCGCCCGGCCGGTTGGCTGGGCCGGCGGACCTTGCCTCGGAGCAGGTCGAGGACTGGCGGCTCGAGCCTGCCGCACCGGACTGGGCCGAGAAATTCCACAGCGAGTGGACGCGCGGCGAGGCCGCAGCACGGAACACGCTCGCAAGTTTTGCGGACAATGCCCTGCTCTACTATGCCGAGCAGCGCGACCGGCTCGACCTTGCCGGCACGTCGCGGCTCTCGCCCCATCTGCGCTTCGGCGAGATCAGCCCGTTCCAGGTCTGGCACGCGGCAAAGCAAGCATGCGAAAGCGCGTCCGGTTCCGCCGCGCGAGCGAGCGCGGACAAGTTCATCGCCGAGCTGATCTGGCGCGAGTTCTGCCACCATTTGCTGGCGCAGCATCCCGATCTTGCGACCCGCAACGTCCAGGCCCGCTTCGACGGTTTTCCCTGGCGCACCGACGAGGCCGTTCCGGGCGCGTTGAAGGCGTGGCGGCGCGGGCAAACCGGCTATCCGATCGTCGATGCCGGCATGCGCCAATTATGGGCGACCGGTTGGATGCATAACCGCGCGCGCATGGTCGCGGCGTCCTTCCTGATCAAGCACCTCCTGATCGACTGGCGCGAGGGCGAGCGCTGGTTCTGGGACACGCTGGTCGATGCCGACCTTGCCAACAATCCGGCCAGTTGGCAGTGGGTCGCAGGGTCCGGCGCGGATGCCGCGCCCTATTTCCGCATCTTCAACCCGATCCTGCAGGGCCAGAAATTCGATCCGGCCGGCGACTATGTGCGGCGCTGGGTGCCCGAGCTCGCCGGCCTTTCGGCCGAGGCGATCCATGCGCCGTTCGAAGCGCGCAGCGACGTTCTCAACGCCGCCGGCGTCGAACTCGGCACGACCTATCCCTCACCGATCGTCGATCACAAGGCGGCGAGGGCACGCGCGCTCGCCGCCTTTGCCCGCATCAAGGACGAAACGCGCTGAGCGCGTCGCCTTGTCGATCCATTATCCGAGCTGAGCCGCCGCCAGACCCTCGGGCACGCTACGCTCGCACCTTCCTGGACAGTGGCGGGGCCCGTCGTTACATAGGCCGTGAACCAAAACGCGCGGTTGCGGCAGCAGCGCTGCTGCCGGGCGGCGAACTAGTGTTTCCTTCTCTGCCGGTCCGACCCCGGACCGTCAGGTAAGGAACACTAGCTAATCCGATACTTTGTGATGCGGCACCAACACAATGAGGTAAGCTCAAGCGTTGGTGCCGCATCACTAGGTCAAGCGAGAAACGATGAGCGGTGTCAACGACATACGGTCGGCATTCCTGAATTTTTTTCACAGGAATGGGCACGAGATCGTGCCCTCCTCCCCGCTCGTTCCGCGCAACGACCCGACCTTGATGTTCACCAATTCCGGCATGGTGCAGTTCAAGAACGTCTTCACGGGGCTGGAGAAGCGTCCCTATCTGCGCGCGGTGACCGCGCAGAAATGCGTGCGGGCGGGTGGCAAGCACAACGATCTTGACAATGTCGGCTACACCGCGCGCCACCACACCTTTTTCGAGATGCTGGGGAATTTCTCGTTCGGCGACTATTTCAAAGACTACGCGATCGAGCTTGCCTGGAACCTCATCACCAAAGAGTTCGGCCTGCCGGCTGACCGACTGATCATCACCGTCTTCACCGAGGACGATCAGGCCTTCGATCTGTGGAAGAAGATCGCTGGCCTCCCCGACCGCCGCATCATCCGTATCCCGACCTCCGACAATTTCTGGGCGATGGGTGATACCGGGCCATGCGGCCCGTGCTCGGAAATCTTTTACGACCATGGCGACCATATCGCGGGCGGTCCGCCCGGCTCGGCCGACGCCGAAGGCGACCGGTTCATCGAGATCTGGAACCTGGTCTTCATGCAGTACGAGCAGCTCGCCGAAGGCCGCCGCCTCGACCTGCCGCGGCCCTCGATCGACACCGGCATGGGGCTGGAGCGCATCGCCGCGGTCCTGCAGGGCACGCACGACAACTACGCCATCGACCTGTTCGGCGCGCTCATCCAGGCGGTGGTCGACAAGACCGGCGTCGAGCCCGACGGCCCGCTCAAGGCCTCGCATCGCGTCATCGCCGACCATCTGCGCGCCAGCGCCTTCCTCATTGCCGACGGCGTGCTGCCCTCGAACGAGGGCCGCGGCTATGTGCTGCGCCGGATCATGCGGCGCGCCATGCGCCACGCCGAACTCCTCGGCGCGCGCGAGCCGCTGATGTGGAAGCTGGTGCCGACCCTCGTGCGCGAGATGGGCCAAGCCTATCCCGAACT
>JANQIP010000205.1 GCA_028282095.1 Xanthobacteraceae bacterium
AAACCTCAGCCACCATCACGAACAGGATCGTGAGGACGAGCAACTGAGCAGACAGACCGAAGCGGCTTTCGCGACGGTCTAAAACCCGCGCGATCAGGCGATTGGTCGTTTTTTCCATTCCAATAACAGCACCGGCGCCGCCCGGAGCGAATTCCGTCTTGGTCGAATCGGGAATTCTCTCCAATTATCACTCGTCAATGGTGCTTTTCTGCGGCGAACCGGTTCACACCGAAGACCAAAATCCGGGGTGGGCTTCGCCGGAAACGCGCTAGTGATGCGGCACCAACGCTTGAGCCCGTCACATTGTGTTCGTGCCGCATCACAAAGCATCGGATTAGCTAGTGTTTCGGGCTGACGGTCCGGGGTCGGACCGTCAGAGTCGGAACACTAGTGTTCCTCCTCTGACAGTCCGGGGACTCGGACCGCCAGAGAGCACCAGTTTTGGGGGGCCGTCCAATGCCGCGCAAGTTCGCCGACATCGCCGTCTTTCTTGCGCCCGGCGTGTTCGTGATCCTATGGGCGTCGGGCTTTATCGGCGCGAAGCTGGGGCTGCCTTACGCCGAGCCGTTCACCTTCCTGACCCTGCGCATGATCATTCTCGTCGCCGTGCTGACGGTCATCGCCCTTGTCACGCGCCCGCTTTGGCCGACTTTGGACGGCATCGGCCACAGCATCGTTACGGGGCTCCTGGTGCACGGCTCCTATCTCGGCGGCGTTTACATTGCAATCGATCGCAAATTGCCGGCCGGACTGACGGCGCTCGTCGTGGGCTTGCAGCCGCTTCTGACCTCCACCATTGCCAACCGCTTTCTCGGCGAGCGGGTGATCGCGCGCCAATGGATCGGGCTCGCCCTCGGTGTTTTGGGGGTCTATCTCGTGGTCGCGGACAGGACGGTTGCGGGCCAGGCGACGACGCTCGGCTGGGCGGCGGCTGTCTTCGCGTTGATAGGCATTACGCTCGGCACGCTTTACCAGAAGCGGTTCGGCGGCGGCATCGACTGGCGCGCTGCCCTTCTCATCCAATATGCATCGGCGGGCACTTTATTCGTACTCTGCGCGCTCGCCTTCGAGACCCGCACCATCGTCTGGTCCCCGGAGTTCGTCTTCGCGCTAGCCTGGCTGGTCTTCGTGATGTCGCTCGGCGCCGTGTGGCTGTTGTACTACCTGATCCGGCAGAGCGCGGCGACGCGCGTCTCCAGCCTGTTCTACCTGACGCCGCCGGTCACCGCACTGATGGCGTGGCTGATGTTCAATGATCAGCTCGGCTGGCTCGCGATCTTTGGAATGGGTACGTGCGCGGTCGGAGTTTTTCTCGTGAACTGGCGCATCCGCGCATGATCCCGAAAACTGGCAGATTTTTCGGACAAGATCATGCGACAAAACAAAGAAACGGGCAGGAACAGGGCTTGGCTGGTTCAATCCGAGCAAATCGCGCTCTGGTCGTATCGGGGCGACGCAGCGTGGTGGAACGCTCCGAGGGCCGGATGAGATCCCGCGATAGAACAAAGCGATCAAGCGAGATCTTTTGAGTCCGAAGCAACGTCCTGCGGTGGGCTCTTGTCCGCTTCCGGCTCCTCCGCTTGCTGCTCCTCGGTTTCCTGATCCTCGTCCGGCGGCGCAGCTTCCGGCTCGAAAAAAACCTCCGCCGCCAGTTCTGCCGGTTCGTCGGCCTCGTCCCGCCTTGCGATCACGTCCTCGCCGCGCCCGATGCGTTCGGCTTCCTCGGCGTTGCGCGCGACGCTGACCATGATCGTCGCTTCGACGTCGGGATGAAGCGCGATCGGCACTTTGTGCAGCCCGATGGTCTTGATCGGGGTGTTGAGCTCGATCTGGCTGCGGCTGACCGTGAAACCGCCTTCGCCGACAACGGCGGCAAGATCGCGCGCCGTGACCGAGCCGTAAAGCTGTCCGGTGTCGGAGGCCTGGCGCAGCACGACGAAGCCCTCACCGTCGAGCTTTTTGCCGACCTTCTGCGCCTCGCTCTTGAGCTCGAGATTGCGCGCTTCGAGCTGCGATTTCATGGTCTCGAACTTGGCGCGATTGTCCTTGTTCGCCCGCAGCGCCTTGCCGGCGGGCAGCAGGAAATTGCGCGCATAGCCGTCTCTGACGCGGACCACGTCGCCCATTTGGCCGAGCTTGGCGATACGCTCCAGGAGGATCACTTCCATCACGCGTCTCCTATCGATAACGGCTAACCCGTGTTTTTTGGTGTGGCACCAACACGATGAGACGAGCTCAGGGAGTGCCGCAAGACGGGTTGCCTGCGTTTCAAACGACCGGGCCTGACGGCGGTCCGTGTTTTTGGGCGGTGCGGCTACGTAAATCGAAAGCCGCATCGGCCAGTCCAAGAAACATGATTGCGAGCATCGGCCATCCCAGCAGCAGGATGGCGGCATAGACGCCGATGAGGATGAACATGCGGCCCTTGAGATGAGCGGTCAGCGCATGCATCACGGCAAGGCCGAGTACGGCAAAGGCGATCGTGAAGGTGGAGGCGAACAGCCCGGCCACGATGCCGACCATTCCCGGAAAGAACGTGCCGGCCATGGCGACCGCGAGAATGACCGCGGAGTAAGCCGGCAAGGACAGCGTCGTGAGATCGGGCCATGGGCGCTGCAGCCGGCCGGAGAGATTCACAATGCGTGCGGAAAGCCACAGGTTGACGAGGAGCGTCGTGGTCGTCATCGCCGCGGCCATCGGCGGGATGATTCTCGCAAAGAAATCGAACCAGAGGTTCGGATCGGACACGCCCGGCAGTTCGAGCGGCTTGTCTGCCGGCGTACCGGTCTGCAGGCGGAACATCTGCTCGAATGCGTTCTTGAGCGCAGCGCGGAAGCTCTCCGCATCGGCGCCGAATTGTGGAATCGCCGCGGTCACGACCATCCCGCCGAGCATAGCCGCCCAGAATACGAGCCGGCCGACCGGATACCATTCGACCTGCTCGCTCCCATTGGTCGCGACCGGTCGCGCCAGCATAGCAAGATAGCCGAGCCACCAGGCCGGCAACCCGATGCCGATCAGGAAGGCGAGGGCGAACACAAGGTTGAACGCGAACAGCAACGCCACCGCTCCGGTGATCGCGGCGACGATCCCGGCGATGTGGCTCCAGCCGAGCGCCGCAATCAGAATCGGCAGGGGCGCGAGATAGAAGAGCAGCACCGCCAGCAGCGAGCCCGACGCAAGCGACGCGAACAATAGGCCGGCGACTACACCCGCGCCCACACCGATCAGGAGAGACTGTGCCATTGTCGAGCTGTCCCGCTCTTGCGTCCGAGCGGTTAGAGGCGGATCATGTCCGTCCCAACCAGGTTTTGTACGCCCTGCCGTTTCCGGAAAAAGGCGCCGTGTATCTGAACCAAAGGGCGGCCTTTCACAGAACCGCCGTGAGACAAACGCTGCGATCCCGCTACCGGATCATATAGGGCAGCAGCCCGAGAAACCGTGCCCGCTTGATCGCGCGCGCGAGTTCGCGCTGCTTGAGCGCGGAGACCGCGGTGATGCGGCTTGGCACGATCTTTCCCCGCTCCGATACGTAACGCTGAAGCAGCCGCACGTCCTTATAATCGATCTTCGGCGCATTCGTCCCGGAGAACGGGCAGGTCTTGCGGCGGCGGAAGAATGGCCGGCGTCCGCCGGCACCCGAGAAAGCCATCGCGATTATTCCTCCGTCGTCGTCTCAGCGGTATCGGCCGGGCGTTCGTCTCGCGGCGGGCGCCCTTCGCGAGGTCCGCGGGATTCACGGTCGCCGCGGTCGCCGCGGTCGCGCCGGCGGTCATCGCCGCGACGATCGTCGCGGCCGTCGCCGCCCCTGCGGTCGTCGCGATCGCGGTCGCGGTCGGCCTTGCGCATCATTGCCGAGGGTCCGGCCTCGAGCGCATCGACACGAATGGTCAGCGCGCGCAGCACGTCCTCATTGAGGCGCTGCTGGCGCTCGACTTCGGCGATGGCGGGCGACGGCGCATTGACATTGAGCAAGGTGAAATGCGCCTTGCGGTTCTTCCGCATGCGGTAGCTCAGCGACTTGACGCCCCAGTACTCGACCTTCTCGATCGATCCGCCGTGCTGCTCGATCACCGCTTTGTACTGATTGGTGAGTTCATCGACCTGCTGCGCCGAGAGGTCCTGGCGCGCAAGATAGACATGCTCGTATAACGGCATTGCTTGCCTTCCTCGATTCTTGCTGCTCGTCCGGCGCGAAGCCCGTCGTGCCGTTCGGAAGGCGCGAAGTTCTGCGAAGGCGGGAACACCGGACGCCGGACCCGAAAGTCCTACCGTGTCCGCCTTTTGGAGCGCATCAACGCTCAGGGCGAACACAGCCGTCCGTTCAGCTCCCGGCCGGAGCGAGCGGAAGCCGGGTTTATAGCCCTTCCACTGCAGAAGGCAAGGCCGTCCCAAATGCGTGCGGCGGATCAGGTGACCGGCGCAACGATCAAGCGGGCACGGACACGGCGGTCGGGCTCCAGCTATGGCCCGGCTTGCGGTAATAGAAGCCGTTCGAGAACGGCGCAGGGATCCGCAGCGCATCGAACCGCGCGGCGGCTTCCGCCTGATCGATGCGCCGATCGAGCATATCGCGGAAGATCCAGGCGACTTCCACCATGTCGCAGCTATGCGGCGACAGGCGAAAGCGTGTGACGCCCATCGCGCGCAATTCGGCGAGTTCGTTGATCAGATTGAGATAGTCATAAGAGAGGGTCTGAATGCCGTTCACCGTGAGGAAGGGCTGTCCCTCGATCGTATCGAGGACGAGGCCGTCGGGATCCTCGTCGCAGACATACTTGCAACTGTCCCGCGTGCGGCCATGGGCGCGGGCGTGATAGCAGCGTGCGGACAAAGCAAGCGACACCCGCCCGAACACCTGGACCTCGACGGTCGCGTCGAGGTCGCGCGTACCGTCGCACAGGGCGCGAATGCCGGATGCCGGCAGTTCACCCGGCAGGCAGAAATTGCTAGCGCCGCCGGCTACCAGAAATGCGACGGTCCGCTCGTTGTAGGTGTTGACGAACGGCCCGATATGGTGCGGACGCCCGCGCAGATAAAACAGCGCCGCCGCGTCATTGGCCTCGATCATCCCGTCCTCGGGGGCACACACATGATCG
>JANQIP010000260.1 GCA_028282095.1 Xanthobacteraceae bacterium
ACCGAGGAGGCCATCTCATTGGTCGCCGAGGCAACGCTCTGCACATTGGACGAGGCGAGCTCGGAGGCCGCGGCCACGGTCGACGACAGCGACTGCGTCATCTCCGCGGTGCGCGTCAGCGTACCGGCCGCCGCCTCCAATTCGGTCGAAGCCGACGACACGGTCTCGACAATGCCGCCCACCGCACTCTCGAAGGCATCGGCCAATTGATGCATCGCCGCCTTGCGCTCGCCCTCAAGCTTGCGCTCGGCCGCCGCCTGCTCCTCAACCTCGCGCGCCGCCTTCTCGGTCATCTTCACCCTGAACGTATCCATGGCCCGCGCCATCCTGCCGACCTCGTCTTTGCGGTTAAGTCCGGGCAAGGAAAGGTCGAACTGTCCGGCGGCGATTTCACCGAGAGCATTGGTCATCGCCTGGAGGGGCTGGCTGATCTGCCGCGCAATATAAAGGGTCGCAGCAAGCGCGATTGCGATCGCAATGCCGGCAGCGCCAAGCATCATCCAAAGCCGCGTGAAGAATCCCGAAATCCTGGCCGCAAGCAATCGGTCGAGTTCGATGCTGCTTGCCCGCCAATACGCATCGCTCGCGGCGACCGCCTCTTCATAGCTATTCGTCAGACGCGACAGATCGACCGTCCGGCGCATGCTCTCGTTGCGAACTGCACTAGCGACAGTCGTCATCTCTGCGGCGAACTGTTCGGCGGCACGGTTGAACGCGTTCGATACTTTGCCGAGTTTGCGACCAGTTTCGCCATCCTGATTCCCCTTGACGGCGGAGTCGAAGGAGGCCATTGCGCCTGCGCTGGCCGCTTCGAGCTGGCCAAGCTGAACCATCAACTCAGCCTTATCATCGTCACTGATGGCCGTTGCCGCGGCTCCGGACCGGGCCAAGGCGATCAACGTGCCAAGACGATCGACGAATTCTGGGATTTTCGTCGAGACGATATCCATCACGTAATAGCTGTCGAGGTCGGGATCGAGCGTAAGGTTGGAGCCGTCGGCGATCTTCGTCAGCAACGCACGAGCCGCCGCAATGACTTGCTCGGATTCGGCATCTCGCTTGAGCGGCCGAGCCGGCCAGCCAATTTGGCCGAGCAACTGGCCGAGGGTCGCCGCCGCTTGGCCGGTCTCCATTCTGGAATCGAATTTGCTCAATTCCCCTAGATTCAGGTCGCTTCGAAAGTGGCTTGCAGGTGTTGCTCGCTGGTCATTCGACGCCGCGATCAATGAGATCAGGACGGGCCACGTTCCCTGTAAATAAACGACGCCGTCTCGTTCTTTTTGCGCGAAGCTGATGTCCTTGGTGCTCTGTTGCACAAACAGCCAGGACAGAAGGAGGATCGGTGCAAGGAATAATCCGACGATCGCCCCAAGCTTAAGGCGGATGGATAAGTTATCGGGGTTCATAGCGGCACCTCAGTGTCGTCAGCAAAAAATAGGGAGGTATCAACGTAGTACGCTCTGGAAATATGCTGGCTGCGTAAATTTTGTGCTAATGCTCGTTGGTTAACCCAAAAGACACGAAATCTTAGGGCACGATCCTGAGAAACCAGCAAATTTTGTGAAGGTCATGCGACAAAACAAAGAGTGCGCGGTTGGTTCAAGGAGAAGCAATCGCGTTCTCGTCCGGGTGGGCCGAGTCGCACCTATTTTATCGTTCATTACCGGAGAAGTATTGCAGTAATTTCGACGTCGGATAAGAGACGATACAAGAATCAAACGGTAGCAAACGCATCAGATAAGGTAACGAAAGCTCGAGGCATAAGCTCGCTCAGAGCTGCAGCGCCATTCGCAGTAGCGCGAATACCTGTATTGTGTTTCCGTCGGAGGACGGATTTCGCCAGCGCAACGCGGCGAACTAATGTGTTTTCTCGCGATAGGTCATGGCGCGCCAGCAAGACCAACAAAGCCTGTTAGCCGGAAACTGTTCTCGTGACGTCAAAACTGCGGCGGCGGGGCGGAAAAGTGAAAGGCCTCGACCGCTGGTCGAAGCGGCCGGGGCCCGGCATTCGCGAGCGCATGATCCCGAAACTTTGCAGACTTTTCGGACAGGATCATGCGGAGAAAAGTGAAAGAGAGCGCGACGGATTCAAGGAGAAACCATCGCGCTCTCGGCTCCCGTCAGGCAGCGCGCACGGTCATCAGGAACTTGTGCACCTCGGCCTTCAGCCGGTTGCTTTCACCCGCCAGCGATTGCGC
>JANQIP010000261.1 GCA_028282095.1 Xanthobacteraceae bacterium
TATGAAGTTGTCCCCTAAACCCTCCCCCACTCAAGACGGAGCCGAACACGGGAACACCCGCGTTCGGCGCGGGGGAGGGAGTAAGGCCTCAAGCCACAGTATGGTTTGTCACCGAACTAATCAGCCGGAAATAGTATGATGCGCCCTGCACCCAAGCGATTAACTTGGCGTGACGGATCGCATCAGCTCGCCTCGCGCTGCTGGGTTTCGAGTGAGGCGAGGAAGGCCTGAGCATCGTCCTTGTTCTCGAACACATGCGGGGCGATGTTGCGGCGGGTGAAAGCCTCGCCGAGCTTCATGCGCATGAAGGCGCTGGTCGCAAAGCGCGTGATCTTCGTATAGTAGTGCTCCAGCATGTAGTGATCCATTTCCGCATAATCGTCGTACGTGTCCTCGTTGATGCGGAAACCGTCATAGTTGATGAACACGCCGACTCGCTTGCCGATCTTCTTGCATCGCGCCTCCAACAGCTTGCGCAGCGCCACGATATCGTCCTTGACCCTGATATACATGCCCTCGAAATTGAGGAAGAGGATGTTGCGCGTCGGGTCGTAGCTGATGCGATCCGGCAGATCGAGATTGAGCAGATGGGTCTCGAGCCCCATCGGCTCGTGATGGAAGATGCTGATATCCATCACGTCCGGCTCGCCGATGATCGGCTTGAAGTCCATATGCACAAGGATGTCGCGCTCGATGTCGATGCCGGGCGCAACCTCGATCAGCGCCAGCCCCGCGCGCACGCGGCGGAAGACGCAGCGCTCGGTCACATACAGCACCATGCGGTTGCGGTCATAGGCGTACTGGCCGGAAAAGCTGATCTGGCCGACCTTTTCGACGAATTTCCGCTGCCGGCCTTCCTTCACGATTTTCAGCTTGCCGTCCTCCACCGCGACTTCGAGACCGCCTGCCGTGAAGGTGCCGGCAAATACGAGGCGGCGGGCATTCTGGCTGATATTGATGAAACCGCCGGCCCCGATGAGGCGTGTGCCGAAGCGGCTGACATTGACATTTCCGACGCGGTCGCACTCGGCCATGCCGAGGCAGGCCATGTCGAGCCCGCCGCCGTCATAGAAGTCGAACTGCTGATTCTCGTCGATGACCGCGTCCATATTGATGCTTGCACCGAAACTGGCGCCACTTGCCGGAATACCGCCGATCACCCCCGATTCCACCGACAGCGTGATGTATTGCAGCACCTTTTCCTCGTTGGCGACCGAAGCGACGCCCTCGGGCACGCCGACGCCGAGATTGACAATGCCGTTGGGCGGCAGTTCGAGCGCCGCCCTGCGCGCGATGATCTTGCGCTCGTCGAGCGGCAGCGGCGGGACAGTCGCGACCGGCACGCGGATGCGGCCAGCATAGGCGGGATTGTAGAGCGTGGCGAGATTGGTCATGTGGTCTTCCGGATCGGCGACCACCACGCAGTCGACCAGGATGCCGGGGATACGCACCTCGCGTGGCGGCAGCGAGCGGCGCTCGGCGATGCGCTCGACCTGGGCGATGACAATGCCGTTGGAGTTCTTGGCAGCCATCGCCATCGAGAGATTGTTGAGCGAGAGCGGCTCCTTCTCCGTGGTGATGTTGCCCATCGGGTCGGCCGTGGTGCCGCGGATGAACGCGACCGTCACCGGTGCGACTTTGTAGAACAGCCACTCCTCGCCCTCGAACTCGATCAGCTTGACGATGTCGCGCGTCGTGACGTCGTTGATGCGGCCGCCCTCGTGGCGCGGATCGACGAAGGTGTGCAGGCCGATCTTCGAGAAGGTGCCGGGCTTGCCGCCGGCGAGGTCGCGGAAAAGCTGAGCGATAATGCCTTGCGGCAGGTTGTAGCCGTAGATCTTGTTGTCGAGCGCCAACTGGCACACCGAGGGCATGCGTCCCCAGTTACCCGCCACCACCTTGCGCAACAGCCCCTCATGGCCGAGCCGGCTCAGGCCCTTGGCCTTGCTGTCGCCCTGTCCGGCAGTCGCGAACAGGCTCAGGTTTCGCGGCGAGCCGGTTTTCAGGTAACGACGCTCCAGCGCCTTCAGCAGAGCTTCCGGCACGCAGGACTGCACGAAGCCGCAGCTCGACAGCGTGTCGCGGTCGCGCACGAGGCTGACGGCCTGATCGGCGGTGACGACCTTGTCTTTCAAGACGGGCATGGCAGCCACTCCATAATGGCGAGAAAAGCGCCAAGCCACTGGCGCTTTGCGTGAATTGTCTAACGTGCCTTGCCCGCCGCGCCTGGGCGCGGCACCCCAGTAGTGCCCAGCAAAGCACGCCCTCGGATTGCGATCCCAGGGCTCTATTAGTGTGCCGCAGAAAACGCCAATAACAAAGCAGCGTTTTCGGGCGAAGTGGAAACCGGTTCGCCGCAGAAAACGCGACCAACGAAGCAGCGTTTTCGGGCGAAGTGGAAACCGGTTCGCCACAGAAAACGTCACCAATAAAGACACGTTTTCAGGCGAAGTGGAAACCGGTTCGCCGCAGAAAACGCCACCAATTAAGACACGTTTTCAGGCGAAACGGGAACCGGTTCGCCACAGAAAACGCCACCAACGAAGGAGCGTTTTCGGGCGAAATGGAATCCGGTTCGCCACAGAAAACGCCACCAACGAAGGAGCGTTTTCGGGCGAAATGGAATCCGGTTCGCTACAGAAAACGCGACCAACGAAGGAGCGTTTTCGGGCGAAGTGGAAGCTGGTTCGCCACAGAAAACGCCACCAATTAAGACACGTTTTCAGGCGAAACGGGAACCGGTTCGCCGCAGAAGACGCGACCAACTAAAGAAGCGCTTTCAGGCGAAACGAGAACCGGCTCGCCGCAGAAGACGCGACCAACAAAGGGCCAGCAGTGCGAACTCCAAGTCTACAACACGGAATGCCCGTCAGGTATCTCCCAGTGTCGCGCTCGCGGTCATCGCGACGGTTCCATCCGGCCCCATTGCTTCAAGCTCGACCTTGCCGTCGGCCGGCTTGCCCATCAGGCGGAACGGCCCGAGGTCGAACAGCGGCGCGCGCCCGCGGAAACTGTAGGCGGTCACCGGGCGGTCGCTATGCTGACGCACCAGATCGAGCAGCATCACCGCGGTCAGCGGCCCATGCACGATGAGGCCGGGATAGCCCTCCTCATTGATGGCATAGGGCCGGTCGTAATGGATGCGGTGGGCGTTGAAGGTCAGCGCCGAAAAGCGGAACAGCAGCACCGGATCGGGCGTGACGGTGCGGGTGAAGGCGCCGGCCGGCGGGGCCGGCAGCTCGATCGGGACCGGCGCCGGCACCCGTTCGCCCGGTTCGCGGTAGACGATGTCCTGCTCTTCCTCGACGCAGACGCGGCCATCCTGCTCGATGCGGTATTCGACGGCGACAAAGACCAGCGTGCCGCTGCCGCCGCTCTTCTGACTGATACTGCGTACGGTGCCGATGCGGCTCGCGGGCTTGCCGATGATCAACGGATGGCGGAAATTCAGCCGCGCGCCCGCGAACATCCGGCGCGGCAGCGCAACCGGCGGCAGGAAACCGCCGCGCTCGGGATGGCCGTCCTTGCTGATGCGGGAGGCAACGACCCGCGGCAGGAAATAGAGCCAGTGCCAGAGCGGCGGCAACGCATCGCCCGGACCGAGCTTGCGCTCGCCGTCGTCAAGGGTTGCGAGCATGGCCTGCACGGGCGCGAGCGCCAGCTCTTCGTCGAGACGCTCCTGCCGGCCGACCCAGGCTTCGTAGCCGTGTGATGATTCGTTCAGGGTACCCTCCTCATTCGATAGGGCCGGCGACGGTTTTGGTATCGCGCAGCTTTCCGATCTGACCATCGCCGAGGCCCAGCACCTCGGCCAGCACCTCGTCGGTGTGTTCGCCCAGCACCGGCGCGCGCGCCGGAATCTCGCGCGGTGCGCCGGCAAAATCGAGCGGCGAACCCGGAACCAGATAGCGCCCGACGCCAGGCTGCTCCACCTCGCTGAACAGCGGATTGTCGGTCGAGCAGCGCGTATCCTCGCTCAGCATCTGGCGGAAGGTCTGGTATGGACCCCAGCATACGCCGCTGCCGGCGAAGGTCGCCTTTATCTCTTCAAGCGTGCGGGCGGACACCCAGCTTTCCAGCACCGCCGAGATCACGTCGCGCGCCCGGAACCGGTCGCCCTCGTCCTTCAGATTGACCCCAAGCAGCGGCTCGATCATGGCAAAACGCTCGGTGAGCCCCGTGACCTTGCCGAGCTCGCTCCACATCCGGTCGGTGATCGCAGCAATGTAGATCAGCCTGTTATCCTTGGTCTCGAAGTCCCGCCCATAGGCGCCGTAGAGGTAATTGCCGAAGGCCGGCCGATCTTCCTGTTTCAGCGTGGCCTCGGCGATGTAGCCCAGATTGCCGACCATCGCCATCGCGACGTCGGACAGGGCAATCTTGATGAGCTGGCCCTCGCCGGTCAATCGCCGATGCCGCTCGGCGGTGACGAGGCCGAGCGCCGAGGTGACTCCGGTCACGGCGTCCCAGGCCGGCAGCGCATGGTTGGTCGGGTGGATCGCGTCGTTCTGGGCGGGGCCGGTCGAGAATGGAATGCCGACGGCACAGTTGACCGTGTAGTCGACTGCCGAGCTGCCGTCCGGATTGCCGAACAGATTGAGCATGATCAGATCATCGCGGCGCTTTTTCAGCGCCTCGTAGCTCATCCAACCGTAGGCGGGAAAATTGGTAAGGAAGATCCCGTTGCCCGGGCCGGGCGCGGTGATCAGGGCGGTGACGAGTTCCTGGCCTTCCGGCTCGCGCGTGTCGATCGCGATCGACCGCTTGCCCTTGTTGAGGCCGACCCAGTAGAGGCTCGTTCCGTTCCTGTCGAGCGGCCAGCGCTTTGAGTCCATTCCGCCGCGGATCGGATCAACCCTTACGACATCGGCGCCGAGCTGGGCGAGCGTCATGCCGGCGAGCGGGGCTGCGACGAAGGCCGACCTCTCGATGACACGCAAGTCGTTCAGGATTCGATTCATCAACACGCCCGCCCGATGCCGATAACGGGAACTTAGCCGCAGCGGCGCCGGTTGAGAAGCCGTCTTGCCGCTCATCCCCGCCCATGTAGGCGGGAGCGGAAGAATAATTCCGGCGAAGCGAGCGGGGTGTCCATCCTTATGCCCCGATGTTGGTCCATAAAAGCCTGGGGTTTGCCGGGATTGAAGGGGGGGCGGAATGAGGCGGATTCTCTGTGGGGCCGTGATTTTGCTCGCCTTTATGGTGTCGGGAGCGCACGCCGGGGAACGGGCCGCTGACGCGGCTTTGGGCGCGGTGTCGGGTGCGATCGTTCTCGGTCCGATTGGTGCGGCGGCCGGGGCGGTGATCGGCTATACGGCGGGCCCTGCCATCGCCCGCTCATGGGGCTTGAGAGGATACCGGAGAGGATACCGCAAGCGCCGGGTGCGCTCCGCGCCGCGGGCAAGAACCGCATCCCGGAGCAAAGCGCGGGCGACGTCAGCCCCGTCAGCAAGGAAAACGACCAAAGGGAAGACGAAGCGCGGGAACTGGTACAACGTCATTCGCCCTTAGAGCGCGACTCATTTCAGATCGAATCAATCGCGCTCCATTTCTCTTTGCTCTGTCGCATGACCTTGTCCAAAAAATCTGCCGACTCTTCGGGATCACGCTCTCTTTGTTCTGTCGCATGACCTTGTCCGAAAAGTCTGGCAACTTTTCGGGATCATGCTCAGTTCATCGGCCCGGGGAGTGTTACCTCTCCCCGCTTGCGGGGAGAGGTCGACGCGCGAAGCGCGGCGGGTGAGGGGGTGCTGCGCTGCCATGGCGCCTGCGGTCGTCTCAAGCACACCAGTCGCGTTTGTCAGACCACGTCGTTCCAAGAGAGCGAAACGTGGTAGCCCTGGAATTGTGTGGTCGGTCCTGGCTGTCTTGCGCCGCGCAGGTTTGCCCCTCACCCGGATTGCCGAAGCTGCCGCTTCGACAATCCGACCTCTCCCCGCAAGCGGGGAGAGGTCATTCAGTTCTAGATTTGCGGAAGGTTCGTGCTCAATCCGGGTTTCCGACAAGGCAGCCAGGATCAAACACCAAGCAAATGGCGAACGGCTCCCGGCGCAGGCAAGGCTTTCGCAATATCGAAGACCTGCGCCGACTCCTTAAGCGTGAAGGATTCTCCCGGGGCGAGCGTCACCAGCGGTCCGAGGAGCTCCAATTCAAAATAAGGATAGTCCGGTGAATTGAATGCTTCGACGACACAGCCGTCCGCATAGGGTTTTGAGTCGTACACAGGTACGGACTTTCGTAATCCGATCTGTCCTTTATCTTCATCGCCGATCACAGCAAGGACGGCGCCGATCTCGGCGTCAACGCCGTATTTGAACCGGACGGCGTCGCGGCATGTTATGATTACGAGGCCGTCGGCAAAGCTGACAACTTTGTCCCGCACGGCTGCCGAAACGCCTTCGTTCTCGAACGTCCTCAGTCCCTGCGGAAAGTTGGAGCCCGCGCGCGTCGACATATAGACCGTCGCCGGTCGAAGCAGCATTGCGACGTCCCAGGGCGCCCATGTCGCTGTTCCGTCGGAGCGGTTGGACAGCTTATGCGACATGGTCCACGAACCGGGCTGCTCGCCGATGCGCAAGGTTCGCTCGATCTGAATACCGGTCTCACGACAGCGCGGGCTCGTCATGGTGATCTTGCGCGTGCCGTGGTCAATCGCCAGCGTATAGGCGCCGCTATCAAGATCGATGAAGGGGACGCCATCCGTCCAGCGATTCTGTGGCGCGAGCCAGGTCTTGTCCCCGCCCCACAGCACGAAACCCATACATTGCTTGAATTCGTGCACGTCACGAATGGCGGCGAGGTCCTGGACCTGGCCCTCGTATTCGGGATTGACGAATGCGAGGGCGCGCCCGCGCCACTCGATACCCATCACGCGGCCACCGACCTGCGGCACGAGAATAAGGGTGAGCGGACCATGCGCGACACGCAGCGCGCTCCAACCTTTGTAGGTGTCAGGCCGGAACTCGATGTCGTTTGCGGCCGACATTGTCAGGCGCCCGGTCCCAATGCGCGGTCGAGGTTGAAGGCCGAGCTGATCAAAGCGAGATGGGTGAAGGCCTGAGGGAAATTGCCGAGCGCCTCGCCGCGGTGGCCCGTTTCCTCGGCATAAAGGCCGACGTGATTGGCAAATCCCAACATGCGCTCGAACATCAGCCGCGCCTGTTCAAGCCGCTGCCGGTCGTGCCGCCCGGCGCGCGTCAAAGCCTCGACCAGCCAGAACGTACAGATATTGAAGGTGCCCTCCTCGCCGGCGAGGCCGTCGGCGGTCTCCGCGATGTTGTAGCGGTAGACGAGGCTGTTCGCGGTGAGCCCGCCTTTGGCCGGCGGCAGGAGCGTCGCATCGAGCGTGCTCAGCATGCGAGGATCGGTCGGCGAGACGAAGAAGGTCAGCGGCAGCATCAGATTGGCGGCGTCGAGCGATTGGCTGCCATAATGCTGGACAAAGGCCTGCCGCCTTTCGCTCCAACCATTTTGCATGATGTCCTCGTAGATTTCATCACGCACCTCCAGCCAGCGCTCGCGCGGGGCCGGAAAGGACCGTTTGTCCGCAAGGCGGATGGACCGGTCGACCGCGACCCAGCACATGAGCTTGGAATAGACGAACTGGTGCTGGCCGCCGCGAACCTCCCAGATTCCCTCGTCGGGGCGTTGCCAATGGCCGCAGACCCAGTCCGTCAGCGCCCGCAGCGACAGCCACATATCATAGGAGATCGGCGCGCCGTATTTGTTGTAGAGATAGGCGGCGTCGAGCAGTTCTCCGTAGATGTCGAGCTGCAACTGATCGTAGGCGCCATTACCGATCCGCACCGGCTTCGATCCCATATAGCCGTCGAGATGATCGAGCGTTTCCTCGGTGAGTTTCTTGCGCCCGTCGATGCCATACATGATCTGCAGCGAGCCGCCCGGCCCCGGCTCCTTGCACAAGTTCGACAGAAACCGCATGAACTGTTCGGCTTCGTCGGTGAAGCCCAAGCGGATGAAAGCGTAGACCGTGAACGCCGCATCGCGGATCCAGGTGAACCGATAATCCCAATTCCGCGCGCCGCCGACGCCCTCGGGCAGACTGCATGTCGGTGCGGCAACGATGGCGCCGGTCGGCTCGTAGGTCAAAAGCTTCAGCGCCAACGCCGAGCGATGCACGATCTCGCGCCAGCGACCGGTATACCGGCACTTGCCGATCCAGCCGCGCCAGTAGGCGACGGTGCGCCGGAACAGGTCCTCCGCCTGGTCCGGCGTCAGGCCGAAGTCGCTATCCATATGAGACGGAACGTGGCCGAACACGAAAACAGCGGTCTCGCCCTGCGCCAGCGTGAATTCGGAAACGACGCCGCCTTCATGCTCCAGGAGTTGTGTTGTTGCGGCGAGCCCCACCGTGAGCGCGGGCGATCGAAACGTCGCACCGTCGCTCGTGATCTTTGTCTCATGGGCATCGCGCGCGTAATTGAAGGCGGGGCGGCACTCCATCCGGAAATTGAGCGGGCCGAGCACGGCGGTGACGCGCCGGATGATCTGGCGACGATGATCTTGCCCGGAGACGGCCCGCCCAGCGGGCATGAAGTCCGTCAGCTCGGCGGCGCCGCCCGGCGTCAGAAAGCGGGTGATCAGGACGTTGGTTTCCGGCCAATAGAACTGTTTGAAGACGACATCATCGCAAGCGGGCGCAATCTTGAAGTAGCCGCCTTTCTCGTCGTCAAGGATGGCGGCGAAGATGCTCGGCGAGTCGAAGTCCGGCACGCACAGCCAGTCGATCGAGCCATTCACTCCAACCAGCGCCACCGTGTGCATGTCGCCAATCATTCCGTAGTTCTCGATGGGCTGATAGGCCATTGCGACTGTCACCTTTTGGTCGGGAGCCCGATGATAAACGGGCGCTCAGCGAACGATTGCGGACGGCATGCGGTCGCGTGGCGGACCGCTTCGTTCGTAACAACGCCGGCTGGGTGGTCTCGGTTGCACGCCGCCAAGTGAAGAAGCGTGGGCCGGGGCTGAGGATTGCGTTTTGCATGCTCTCGATCGTCTTTTCGAACATCGAGAGCCTCGAAGCTCGATCCGCGCCGACGCATCATGGTTGTACCGCCGCGCAGTTGATGCTACGCCCGTGAAGCCATGGTCCTTGCGACGCACCGATGCGCGGTTAACTGAGAAACTCTTGCCGAATTCGAAGAGCGTGACCTTCTCAACCGGAAGCGATCGCGCTTCAGGATTCGGATTCCAGCCATGCCGTCATAATAGCTTTGGCAAGCTGCTATCAGCACCTCTAGCAGACGGTCGATTCTGCACATTTGGCAAACCGCGGACAGCGGGCTTTCCCTCACCATGCAGCGCTGCTTCATGAGATCCTTGCCATCTCTTACTGCCGGCGCGGCGACAGAACAGAGCCCTGCTCAGAAACAGATGCCGTCATAAAAATGGCAGCTTCCAACCTTAGAATCGTCATTCACCGATAACCTTAGAATGTCTTGCTGCTTAGATTCATTGAAACTTGGATTTCTACGGGACAAGCGGGCAAGCGACCAACTCGTGTTGAGGTGATAAAGTGTTGGATCAACACAGTCCCATGACCGGTGAGCCGAAGGCTCGCATCGATCTCACCGGCGTTCCCGAAACCATGTTATGGCCGCTTTGGAACCGGGCGGCGGAGGCGCGCCGCCAGACAAACCGGTTGATCGATGACCCGCTTTCAGCGGGGCTGGTCGACCGCCTCGAATATGATTTCCGCCGTAGTTTCGGGCGGCCGAGCGTGTACCACGCCGTGCGCGCACGTGTTTGCGATGATCTGATCCGGGATCATCTGAAAAGAAAACAATCCGAAGCAGTGGTCGTCGCGCTCGGCGAAGGTCTCGAAACCCAGCTCTGGCGGATCGGCGACAAATCCGTCAAATGGATAAGCGTCGATGTTCCTGAGGCGGTTGCGGTTCGTCAAAGGTTGCTTCCTAGCAGCGATTCACAAACCCTCGTCGCCTGCTCCGCGCTCGACGAAGATTGGATGGATGCTGTCCCTGAAGGAACCGCACCGTTAATCACGGCCGCCGGTCTTTTGATGTATTTCGAAGAAACCGACGTGCGCAGTCTATTTTCGCGGATTGCCAACCGTTTCCCCGGGGCGGAATTGTTTTTTGATACGATCCCGCCCTTCTTTGCAAAGAAAACACTCAAAGGCTTCAAGGTCACCAAGCATTATACCGCTCCGCGAATGCCGTGGGGTATACGGATGGCCGATATACCGGAGTTCGTTCGCTCGATCCCGGGGTGGGAAGTAGTTTCAGTCAGAAGTTTCGGCGAACCATTTCCCAATCGAACGCCCATCTATAATTGGCTCACGCACATGCCGGGTCTGCGCAAATGGCTGCCCGCGACCCTGACAGTGCTTAGAGCAAACCAGCGCGAAACCGGATAGACGCGCTTTCTGACCTGAACGGCGCCCAAGTCGAGCCGGTGGTATCGGTTCGGCTAGAGCATGATCCCGAAAAGTTGCGGACGTTTCGGACAAGATCATGCGGCAAAAAAAGAGAAATAGAGTGCGATCGATTCAACCTAAATGGATCGCACTCTAGGTGCCGTAAAGCTGTCCCATGGAAAAGTGAAAGAGAGCGCGACGGATTCAAGGAGAAGCCATCGCGCTCTCGGCTCCCGTCAGGCAGCGCGCACGGTCATCAGGAACTTGTGCACCTCGGCCTTCAGCCGGTTGCTTTCACCCGCCAGCGATTGCGC
>JANQIP010000001.1 GCA_028282095.1 Xanthobacteraceae bacterium
CACGCGCTTCCTCAAGAGTTGGATTGCGTCACATTATTCCGATCGCGTTCTGGCTTGCTGGAAGGACGAAGAGCCGGCCGTGCGCCGCGTCGACCTGACCGTGCGCTCGGGCGTGTTGCGACCTGCAATTCCCTGCAAGACACCGGCGGCTACACCGCTGAACGGCCTGCCCAAAGCAGTGGCGACCGTCGATATCAACGGGCGCGCCACCGTGCCGCGCATGCTGGCCGTGCCTGACACGTTCGGCGGATCGCCGCTCGACCCGCGACTGACATTCGACACTTTCGTTGTCGGACGATCGAACTCGCTCGCCCATGCCATGGCGAAAGAGGTGTCCGCCGCGCCGCGTGGCGAGCAGGCCATTTTCAACCCGCTCTATGTTCATGCCCAAGTGGGCCTCGGCAAGACGCACATCCTCCAGGCGGTCGCCTGGGCCGGGACCTCGGGCGAGCGCCGCCTCACCTATCTTACCGCCGAGAAATTCGTGTTCGGCTTCGTCTCGGCATTGCGCAACCAGACCACGCTCGCCTTCAAGGAAAGCCTGCGCGGGACCGACATGCTGCTGATCGACGACCTGCAGTTTCTGCAGGGCAAGTCGACCCTCGCCGAGTTCTCGCACACGCTGAACGCGATGATCGATGCCGGGCGTCAGGTCGTGGTGGCTGCCGACAGGCCCCCGCTCGACCTTGAGAATCTCGATGAGCGGGTCCGTTCGCGGCTCGCCGGCGGTCTCGTCGTCGAAATGGGTCCGCTCGGCGAGGAGCTGCGGCTGGAAATCCTCAAATGCCGGGTCGCCGCCGCCCGCCAGCACCACCCCGATTTCGACGTGCCGCCGGACGTCCTCGCCTTCATCGCACGATCGGTGACCCATAATGGCCGCGACCTTGAGGGTGCGCTGAACCGGCTCGTTGCGCTCAGTCGGATCGCCGCCCAGCCGATCACCCTCGACCTTGCCGAGCGCGAGATCCGCGACCTCGTCCGACCCGCCGAACCGCGCAGGATCAAGATCGAGGAAATCCAGCGCATTGTCGCGCGGCGTTACAATGTCAGCCGCGGCGATCTTCTATCCTCGCGCCGCACCGCCAATGTGGTGCGCCCGCGCCAGATCGCGATGTATCTCGCCAAGACGCTCACGCTGCGCTCGCTGCCGGAGATCGGCCGAAGGTTCGGTGGGCGCGACCACACCACCGTGCTTCACGCCGTGCGCAAGATCGAAGGCCTGGTCGGCCATGACGGCGCGCTTGCCGAGGAGATCGAGGCGATCAAACGCGAACTGCACGAATAGCCGGCCCTTGCCCTGACGTCCGCGCCCGGCCCCGTTCATCGCGCCGGCATTTCACTGACTATCGCCGGCAGCGGCGGAAAATGCCGCTGCCTTCTGCGCTGCTCTTGCCGAATCCGCGCCGGCGCGGCATTTTTGCCGGTCCCGGCGCCGACGCCATTTACGGGCTCGCGAACGCGGGACCGCAGTCGCGGGGTCTTCGCCGTGTGTCGGCGTGTCAGTTGAGCGGAGTGCCGCATGAAAGTCACTGTCGAGCGGTCCGAGCTGCTACGCTCGCTGTCGCATGTTCACCGGGTGGTCGAACGGCGAAATACCATCCCGATCCTCGCCAATGTCATGGTCCGCGCCGAGGACGGCCACCTCGCCTTCAAGGCGACCGATCTCGATCTTGAAATCCTGGAGTCGGTTCCGGCCGAGCTGGGGGGCGGCGGCGTCACCACGGTGCCCGCCCACATGTTCTACGACATCGTGCGCAAGCTTCCGGAGGGCGCCCAGGTC
>JANQIP010000010.1 GCA_028282095.1 Xanthobacteraceae bacterium
TCTCTGTCGTCCACATCGGTGACCCTCCCAAGAATCAGGCCACCACTCTTGAATCACAAATGATTCATCCGATTCAATATGTTCGCGGACAGACACTTAGCCGCAGAAAACGCGCCCGCCCGATTAGAGCATGATCCCGAAAAGTTGGCAGACTTTTCGGACAAGATCATGCGACATACCGAAGAGAAAGAGAGCGCGGTTGAATCGACCTACAGCAATCGCGCTCTAGTTCGTTCGTCCCCGCGAAAGCAGGGAAGCAGATGGAGCGGTTGATCCGACCCGAAGCAATCGCGCTACGGCGCGCCGCCGGCACCGCTATCGTCCCTTGCGCGCAATGCGACCATGGAAAGCCGGCGCACTTCGCCTTCGAGTGCGCGAGCGACGGCCTTGCGGTCGGAGCGGGCATCGAACGCGATCGGTTCACCGAAGCTCACCACCGCGTCGATCGCGCCGCGTCTTGCAATGGCGGTGAGATGCGGGAGGAGATCGAGCATACCATACCATGCCGCGATCGGTCGATGCTGCCGGCCCATCGGCAGACCCTGATAGGCCACATAGGCGATCGAGAGCGGCTGGACCAGGATGCGATCGAGTCCCGCTTCAGCGAGTGCATCGCGCGCCGATCCGATCAGTGCGGTGCGGAAGGGCAGCACGCGGTTGCCGTCGCTCGACGTGCCCTCGCCGAACAACACGACCGGATCGCCGTCGACAAGCCGCCGGGAGATTTCGGCATTCACCGTGGGCGTTTTCTGGCGGCGCTCGCGGTCGACGAATATCGTGCGCTGCAGCTTGGCGAACAGCCCGAACAGCGGCCAGAGGGCGACCTCGCGCTTGGCCACGAACACGACCGGCACGAGCCCGGAGATCACCGATATGTCCATCCAGGACACGTGATTGGACACGATGAGCAGCGGGCGCTGCGGCGAGGGCTTGCCGTGCGTGTGGATGCGAACGCCGAGCAGCGCACAGACGATCCGGTGGAACAGCGTGGGCACACGCCGCTGGATCGGCAGGTTGAAGCGTACCGCGATGATCTGCACCGGCAACAGCACCGCGATGGCGGTGACGAGTCCCGCGCCGGTGAGCACGAGGCGCAGCATCAGCCCGTCGTCTGATCGTCAAGCGGTACGGCGTAGAGTTCGAGCCGATGATCAACCAGGCGATAGCCGAGCCGGCGCGCGACCTCGCGTTGGAGCTGCTCGATCTCCTCCGATTGGAACTCGATCACCTCGCCGGTGCGCAGGTTGACGAGGTGATCGTGGTGGGTCTCGCGAATCTGCTCGTAGCGGGCGCGGCCCTCGCGGAAGTCGTGGCGCTCGATGATACCGGCATCCTCGAACAGCTTGACGGTGCGGTAGACCGTGGAGATCGAGATGTGGTGATCGATGTCGGCACAGCGGCGATAAAGCTCCTCGACATCGGGATGGTCTTCCGATCGCGCCAGGACGCGTGCGATGACACGGCGCTGCTCGGTCATGCGCATCCCTTTGGCGACGCACAGCTCTTCGATTGGGGTTTCCGTCTCCTCGGTCACGACACGCTCCGCCGTTTCTTCTACCGTCAACAACTGATCGACTGATCATAGGAGGCCGTAGCGTTTACGTCCATTGCGCCGGTCAGGCAAGGTCACAGCGCAGCACAAGCGCAGCGGCGCCGGGCGTCGCGTGCTCGCTGTAATACCCGATGCGGCGCCCGACTTCGCGAAACCCCGCACCGCGGTAAAGTCGGCATGCCGCGGCATTGCCCTCGTCGACTTCGAGAAAAACCCGCTGCACGCGCAGACCTGCGAGCTTGCGCAAATGCAGCGCGAGCAGCCGGCCGGCAAGGCCGCACCTGCGCCAATTCGCGGAGACGGCGACCGACAGTATTTCCGCTTCGTCTGCCGCATAACGCGACATAATGAAACCGGCTAGCTGACGCCCATAGGTCGCGCAATCCACCACGACGTTGCGGTCAAGCAGGAGATGCTCGAACTCCGCATCGCTCCAGCCGCGCTGGAATGAGGCCGCATGCAACGCCGCCAGCGCGGGAGCATCGCCGATTCTCGCCTCCGAGAACGCGGGCTCGGCACCTCCGAGCCATCGCCGGACGCGGGCGATCATCGGCGCGCCAAACGGAACGCATCCTGCGGCCGGGCGTCAGGATGGCTCAGATAGAGCGGCTTGGGATGGGCGGTGGTCTCCAGCGCGACGGCCCCGAGCCGGGCCACCCAATCGATATCCGGCGCCGTCGTCATGTCGAAAAGCAGCGGTGGCGGTCCGCCGGGCGGCCAGGCCGCCTGGATCAGGCCGGCACCAGATCCCACGATGCGGGTCGGCGCCGCCGAGGCGATGCGAACCGCCTCACGCAAGCTCGCAAGACGCGGCGCGATGATCGCGCGCCCGCCCCGCCCGACAAGTTGGATATAGAGCTGATCATTGCGCGCATCGATCGCCGACAGCAGGAGTGTGGTGTCGTCGGCGGCAATATAGGGAGCGGCGAAGGCGGCCAATGTCGTCAGCGCGACGACCGGCTTACCGGCGGCGAGCGCGAGGCCGCGCGCCGCGGCGACGGCAACCCTGAGGCCGGTGAAGCTGCCCGGCCCGATGGTGACGGCAATGCGATCGAGTTCGACGAACTTGAGATCGGCCTCGTTCATCACGCCGGCAATGATCGGCATGATTGCTTCGGCATGTCCGCGCTCCATCGGCCGCGATTGATGCGCGAGAATGCCCTCTCTCTCGTCGTCGAGCACAGCGGCCGAGCAGGCCGCAAGCGCCGTGTCGATCGCCAGTACACGCATAAGGAAAGGTCGGCTCCGCTAGAGCGTGATTGCTTCAGGTTGATTCAATCGCGCTTTCTTTCTCTTTGTTTTGTCGCATGATCTTGTCCGAAAAATCTGCCAGTTTTTCGGGATCATGCTCTAGTGATGCGGCACCAACGCTTGAGCTCGTCCCATCGTGTTGGTGCCGCACCACAAGACATTGGATCAGCTGGTGGTTCCGGGCTGACGGTCCGGGATCGGACCGTCAGAGTCGGAACACCAGTCACATCCCTGTCGCAAGCATGCAACGTGACGCGCCCCGCGCGCAAGCGCAAGCGCAAGCGCCGCGACCCGCGCAGCGAAGGACATTGCTTTTCGCCTGCTGCCGACCTTGTTCGAAAACCCTGTGACTGCTCGGGACCTCGCATTTGGCGCCGACGGCGAGTTCTTGGCTCAACGCAGCCGAGGGCTTCCTTGCGACGCTTCCCCAAGCGGCAACTCGTACAGCACCAGCTCTTTGGCAGGCCCAGGAGCCCCGCCCATGGCCGTGAACCCACAGCGCCGCATAAGCGACTGCGAGCGCGCATTCGGCTGATCGACAGCGGCGACAAGGCGCGACAATCCGAGTGAACCGCGCGCATAGAGGATCATTGCGTCGAGCGCCTCGCCGGCCAGACCTTGCCCCCAATGCTCAGGGTTCAGGGCGATGATGGGCTCAACGCCGCCAACCATCGCAGGTGCCGCGCTCGCCTGCATCGAGACGGGTTGCAGTCCGGTGATACCAGCAAAGCAATCGCGCATGGACTCGACGACCCACAATCCGAGGCCACGCGAGTCCAACTGCTTGCTGTTTGCGAGCATCGCGGCCAACGTTGCGCGCGGAAGAACGTTGTCGTCGCAAAGGTAGCGTCGCACCTGCTCATCGTGCATCAGCCTCGCAAAGCCATCGAGGTCGTTGGCCGAAGCCGGCCGCAATCGGCCACGTGGCATGGACAGGCAAGGCTTCATCCGCGTGCCTATCTGTGCTGTCGAGCCGATTCGATGCCGTATAAGAGCACGATGACTGGGTCATGCCGCTTGCGGATCACGAGCCCCCAACATCGCGTTCCCGACCAAGTCGGCTTATGGCGCCGCATTGCGGCCGGCGGCCGCACGCCTGGCATTCGCGGACGTTGGGGTACCGAAGGTCGGAATCACAATACTCGAGCGCGGTCGATTCAACCTGAATGAATCGCGATCTAGACCGGCCGCACCTCGACCACCTCGGGCACATAGTGCTGCAACAGGTTCTGGATACCGTGCTTGAGCGTCGCTGTTGACGACGGGCAGCCCGAGCACGCGCCCTTCATATTGAGATAGACGACGCCCTCCTTGAAGCCGCGGAAGGTAATGTCGCCGCCATCATTGGCGACCGCCGGGCGCACGCGGTTCTCGATGATCTCCTTGATGATCTCGACCGTCTCCGTGTCCTTCTCCTCGAAGAACTCGTCTTCCTCGCCGGATTTGGCCTGCGCATCATCGGCAAGAAGCGGCCGGCCGGACATGAAATGCTCCATGATCGCACCGAGAATGGGCGGCTTGAGCTGTTGCCATTCGCCGCCGGTACGGGTCACGGTGATGAAATCGGCGCCGAAGAACACACCGCCTACACCCGGAATCTCGAACAGGCGCGCAGCGAGCGGCGATTGGGCCGCCTCCGCCTTGTCGCGCATCTCGAGCGTCCCGTAAGGCAGGACGGGACGGCCGGGCAAGAATTTGAGCGTGGCTGGATTCGGTGTGGCCTCGGTCTGGATGAACATGGCGGTCTCCTTCGGTCGCGGTTCAAGGCCGCGGCTTGGCTTTAGCCTAATACAAATGTGCCCTTGCGGCGTAGGCGTCAACTGATTCCCGCCTGCCGTGATCAGCTCATGGCGTCGAGTTCCTCATCGCTCAGATGGCCCGGCACGATCCCGATCGGGACGGGAAACGAGCCCGCCATCTTGCTCAGACTCGTGACGAGCGGACCGGGGCCCTCTTTTTCTACTCCGGCGGCGAGAATCAGCACGGCAATGTCCTCATCCTCGTCGATCAGCCGGAGGATTTCCTCGGCGGCCTCACCTTCGCGGATGACGTGCTCGCCGGCAAAGCCGGCGATATTCTCCGCGCGTGCGGCAAAACGCGCCACCACCTCGGCGGCTGCGTCATGTGCCTCCGCCTTCATCAGATTGGCGACACCAAGCCATTGCTGGGCGCGATCCTTGATTTCGATCACGCGCAGCATGATCACCGCTCCGCCGGTGCGCGCCGCCCGCCGGCTCGCATAATAGACGGCACGATCGCATTCGGGCGTATCGTCGATGATCACGAGGAACTTGGGCCTGTGGCCGGCCTCGTAACTGCGGCGCTTGCGACTCATGACTGCCTGCGGCGACCCCCAATCCGACCGCCTTTCGGCCGCGTATGCTGGCACGGACCGGGCCGCGCGCACAAGATCGGGCATCCCGCCCCGCCGACTCAGAGCTTTTTCCGGCGAAGCCTGCCCTCGGACTTGATCTAGGGTCGACACCGGTTCGCCGCAGAAAACGCGTTCAGCAAAAAAAGCGAACTCCGATACGCCGGAACAGAATTTGCGCTAGCGATGCGGCATCAACACAATGAGACGGGCTCAAGCGTTGGTGCCGCATCACTAGCGCATGATCCCGAAAAGTTGCAGACTTTTCGGACAAGATCATGCGGAAAAACAAAGAGAAACAGAGTGCGATCGATTCAATCTGAATGGATCGCACTCTAG
>JANQIP010000173.1 GCA_028282095.1 Xanthobacteraceae bacterium
TCGCCTTCCAAACCCGCACTTCCCGGCAAAATCGATTACTCGGAAACGCCCGTCTTGCGCGAAAAATCAACGGGTTCGCAATTCTTCACAGACGACTGACGAGATTGATGAGGCAGGGCCGATAACCGACATCAGTCTCCCATCTTCTTTCGCCGCTGGCCGAGGGTGCGCAGGCGTAGCGCGTTCAGCTTGATGAATCCTTCGGCGTCGCGCTGGTCGTAGGCGACGGCACCGTCCTCGAACGTGACGAGATCCTGGTCGTAGAGCGAGTAAGGACTTTCGCGCCCGACGACGCCGACATTGCCCTTGTAGAGTTCGAGCCGCACCCGGCCGGTGACGCGGTCCTGGCTCTTGTCGATCGCCGCCTGCAGCATCTCGCGCTCGGGTGCAAACCAGAAGCCGTTGTAGACGAGCTCCGCATAACGCGGCATCAGCTCGTCCTTGAGATGGGCGGCGCCGCGGTCGAGCGTGATCTGCTCGATCCCGCGATGGGCGGCAAGCAGGATGGTGCCGCCCGGCGTTTCATACATGCCGCGCGACTTCATGCCGACAAAGCGGTTCTCGACGAGGTCGACGCGGCCGATCCCGTTGGCGTGTCCGAGTTCATTGAGCCGTGCCAGGAGCGCGGCCGGCGTAAGGCGCACGCCGTCGAGCGCAACCGCGTCGCCGCGCTCGAACTCGACCGTGACATGGCTCGTGCGATCGGGCGCATCCTGCGGACTCACGGTGCGGCTATAGACATAGTCCGGCACGTCCTGCGCCGGATCCTCCAGCACCTTGCCCTCGGAGGACGTGTGCAGAATATTGACGTCGACCGAGAACGGCGCCTCGCCACGCTTGTCCTTGGCGATCGGAATTTGATGCGCCTCGGCAAAGGCGACCAGGGCCTCACGCGAGCGCATGTCCCACTCGCGCCATGGCGCGATCACCTTCACGTCGGGCTTGAGGGCGTAATAGGCGAGCTCGAACCGCACCTGGTCATTGCCCTTGCCGGTCGCCCCGTGCGCGACCGCATCGGCGCCGACCATTTCCGCGATCTCGATCTGGCGCTTGCCGATCAGCGGCCGGGCGATCGAGGTGCCGAGCAGATATTGGCCCTCATAGAGCGCGTTGGCGCGAAACATCGGAAACACATAGTCGCGGACGAACTCCTCGCGCAGATCCTCGATGAAGATGTTCTCCGGCTTGATGCCGAGCAGCAGCGCCTTGTCGCGCGCGGGGCCGAGTTCCTCACCCTGGCCGAGATCGGCGGTGAAGGTGACGACCTCGCAGCCATAGGTGGTCTGCAGCCATTTCAGGATGATCGACGTATCGAGCCCGCCTGAATAGGCGAGCACGACTTTGTTTACCTCGGTTTGTCCCATGCAGTGCTTCGACCCGGCGGCCGCTCCTTTGCTGTGCCGCCTTAGCGCGCGATTGCTTGTGGTTCAATCGATCGCGCTCGATTTCCCTTTATTTTATCGGATGATCTCATCCGAAAAGTTTCCAGCTTCTCGGAGCGATGCCCCAGCGTTCCGATGCCTTGTGATGCGGCACCACCACAATGAGACGAGCCCAAGCGTTGGTGCCGCATCACTAGCGCGAATTGCGCTGCTACGAAATCGGAATCGCTCGGCCTCTCCTTTGGGGCGGCTTGTTCTTATCAGCACGTAATCCTAAGGCGAGCCGTTTGACCCGCCGCGGAAGTCTCACTTGCGTGCCCGTCACAGCCAGTCGCGGTCGATTCCGGCATCGCGCGCAATCGTCGCCAGACGTTTGCGGGCGTAGAACAGGCGAGTCTTCACCGTATTCTCCGGAATGTCGCAAATCTGCGCAACCTCTGCCACCGACTTCTCGTGATAATAGACAAGGTCGATGATCTCGCGGTGTTGCGGCGTCAGGTCGGTGAGGCAACGCCGGAGAATCTCGCCGCGCGCCTCCTTTTCGAAGCTCGCATCAGGCGTGTCGCTCAAATCCTCCATGTCCTCCATCGCCTCGTCACCGGCGCTGTCGGCACGGCGCCGGCGCAGGGCGGCATAGGCCTTGTGGCGGGCGATGGCGAGCAGCCAGGTCGACACCGCCGAGCGGCCTTCGAAGCGGCCGGCCTGGCGCCAGACATCGAGGAAGACCTCGCTGACGACGTCTTCGGCAAGGCTGTGGTCGCTGAGGATGCGCAGCACGAACCGGAAGACCCGCACATTGTGCCGGCGAAAGAAGACTTGCATCGCCAATCTGTCGCCTTCGGCCATGCGAGCGAGCAGACCCGCGTCGGTCGGAGCCTTGGGGTTCGGGACGCGGCGGGCCTTGGTTCCGCTCACTTCGGGCAGTGCATGATCGGCAAGCATTGGCACCTCCACTAACTGGCGTGCCAATAGCGATAAGCTCGTCCGTCACGCTTTCATGTGAAGCGGATCACACAAGGCGCGGAAGCCGTGTCGGCGGCGCGCGGCCTACCCGACTGGCCTCAGTCAGGGGGAAAGCGCAGGGTCAGTCCCTCGGCGGCGACGATGGTGCCGGGCCGGGCGGCCTCAACCTCCCGTGCGAGGCGGTCGAGCACGGTGTCGTCATGCGTGGGATCGTGGTGGAAGAGGGCAAGCCGCTTGGCGCGCGCCTTCTCGGCGAGGCACAGGCCATGCTGCCAAGTGGAATGGCCGCGCCCGGCATGGGCGGGATACTCCTCCGCCGTATAGGTACAGTCGTAGATCATCAGGTCGGCGTCCTCGGCGAGCGCCAGCACATGCGCGTCGAGCACACCGGGCACATGCTCGGTGTCGGTGATATAGGCGATCACATGGCCGGCATAATCGAGCCGATAGCCGGTCGCGCCGTTCGGATGGTTGAGCGGGGCGGTTCGCAGCGTCACGTCCGGATGCGGCTGCAAGGTCTCGCCGCAACGGAAATCGTTGAATGTCACGTCGGCCTTGAACAGATCGAGACCGCCGGGAAACAGCGGCGGGTCCATCAATCGCCCCAGCACCTGGCGAAGGTTGAGGTCGGGCAGCAGGTTGCCGGCCCACAGCCGCAGGCGCGTCTCGCTCGCATAGCCCGGCCGGAAGAACGGCAGGCCCCAAATATGGTCGAGATGACAATGGCTGAGAAAAATGTCGGCATCGACCGTCTCTCCGGCAAGCGCAACGCCGAGCGGGCGCAGACCCGACCCGGCGTCGAAGATGATCAGCCGATTGCCGCAGCGAACCTCGACGCAGGACGTATTGCCGCCGTAACGGGCGGTCGCCGAACCGGGGCATGTGACGCTGCCCCTCACCCCCCAGAAACGAACCAGTAGATCGGCCATCACCTCGTCCTGCGCGTAGCGCATGATCCCGAAAAGTTGGCAGACTTTTCGGACAAGATCATGCGAACCAAACAAGATGCATGATCCCGAAAAGTTGGCAGACTTTTCGGACAA
>JANQIP010000183.1 GCA_028282095.1 Xanthobacteraceae bacterium
CCTTTCGGCCCTCCCCAGGGTGAGGTCAACTCATTGGAATTCCTCATCCTGAGGAGCGTGCATAACGAGCGTCTCGAAGGATGAGGTGCAGTATCAGCCTTTTTTAGCGGCATGGTAGCCGAGGCCAACATCACGCCCGACCACATCCACCCTTTGTCGTCGTCATGCCAGCGCGGCGGCATCCGGCGTCGCCGGCTGGGATTCCAGTATTCCGTCAGCATGCATTCGTTCAATAGCCGTTGGCAAAAGGTCCGCCATATAGACAAGCAGTTGGTCGACCGACATGCCGGTTGCCTTCGCCAATTGCGTCATCGCCCTTTCGCCGATAACGGCACGCAGTTGGACGGGCATCACAGGCCGGTTCTCTCCCGGCCCGAACCATGAATCGACTTCACCATCAAGGCCACCGTCCTGCAGCCGTCTAAGCAGCCCTTCGATGCTGCCCAGCTCGGTTTCGCCCAGATACTTGGTGCCCAGGTCGTGAAGCGTTGCGGGATCGAAGCTGCGCGCAAAACCCTTCGCGACACCAGACACCAAACTGTCGAAAATGAAGAACATAGATGTCCTCCGTCAAAGATTGAGAATCCTGACCGATCGTTTCTGTCAGAACCGTGATCAGCTCGTGGCCCGAGGGCTCGGAGTTTTCGCCATACGACCAAGCCGCTCGCACGGAGCGCTTTCTTGATTGCACGGTGCAGTATCAGCAAAAGGGGTGGATCGAATATGTGCGCCCGATCACACTGCGAGCGGATGTCGGAGCAGGAAATTGGGACAAATATGGGGATGGGAGTGACAGATGCTTGAGGTTACCCGGTACGACAACGATGACATCGTGATGGTCGAGCCCGAGGGCGCGCTCGGAGAGGCCGACTTCGACTCCCTCGATGCGGTGATCGACCCGATCATCGCAGCGAAGGGCAAGCTCAAGGGACTCTTGATTCACGCCGAGGCCTTTCCGGGTTGGGACAGCTTCGGCGCTTTTCTCTCCCACCGCCGCTTCTGGCAGGACCACCACGCCAAGATCGGGAAAGTTGCGCTCGCAACGGACAGCCCCTTGGGCTATCTCGCCGAGATGCTGACAAAGTATATCGGCGTCCGCGTGCGCCACTTTCCCTATCGAGACCTCGAAGAAGCCCGCGCCTGGTTGGAGACCGCCGAGCCGAGCTGAGGTCCGAAAGCCGTCGTGCAACTCGCGGCCGCGTGCCGTCCCGCAGGTCGCCGGACTGACATACCGTGATGCGAATCATGGGTCGCATTCGTCGGTGAAGTCCGCCAACTTTTCTGGATCATGCTCTGGAGCGCGATTCACTTAAATTGAAGCAATCGCGCTCGATTGCTCTACGGCACCGTCCCGGTCGATGACTTGGCTTGCTGAACTCCTCCCGGATCCTCGGTGAGCACTGTTTTGTAGGCGACGATCCAGATACTGAACGATTCCTCGAACCAGTGATGCGGCACCAACGATTGGGCTCGTCTCATCGTGTTGGTGCCGCATCACAAATCATCGAATTAGCTAGTGTTCCTTACCTGACGGTCCGGGGTCGGACCGTCAGGTAAGGAACACCGGTCAGTGCGTCAGCATACCGAAGACACCTCACTTCATCCAGTGCCAACCGGCCCCAGAGAAATTTTTATTATTTTTATTGACATTTCACAACGCCACCGTACGCTTTCCAGAACCATTGGGAGAAACCGCCATGCCTTCACGTCCCCTTACCGCCGCGACGCTCGCGGTCACCGTCCTCGTGACCTCACCGGCGTTCGCCGAAACGCATGTTTGGCGGATTCAATCGTTGTTCCCATCCGGAAACCCGCTCTATGTGCATTTCAAAGAGTGCGTCCAGGACATGGAGGCGATGAGCGGCGGCCGCCTGTCCGTCGACCTGTTGCCGGCTGGCGTGGCGGTGGGTGCCGGGGGCACCCTGGATGCCATCCGCGCCGGCGTCCTCGACGGGCATTACAGCTACGCGCCGATCTGGACGGGCATCGAGCCTGCCTTTGCGATCCTGGGCGACCTTCCGGCCGGGCATTCGGATGCCAAGACGCTGTTCGACTTCTACTACAATGGCGAGGGTCTGACGCTTCTCCAGAAAGCCTACGCCCGGTTCGGAGCGCATACCATCGGCATCACATCCACCGGCGTCGAGGCCCTGTCGTCGCACAAGCCCGTCGGGACCTTGAAGGATCTGGAGGGGTTGAAGATCCGGGTTCCCACCGGGATGGCGGCCGAGGTCTTCGCCCGCCTGGGCGCCGCGCCGGTCAGCCTGCCGGTAGCAGAGGCTTTCGGTGCCCTGGAAAAGGGCGTCGTGGACGCCGCCGACATCGGAACGCTGGCCTACAATGACGCCCTCGGCGTGCACCAGTTCGCCAAGCATACGCTCTACCCAAGTTTCCATTCCAATATCGTTCTTGATTTCACGGTATCGTCCAAGAAATGGACGGCTTTGCCCGAGGATCTCCAGGCCATACTCGAAGCCGGGATGCAGGCCTGCGCCGCCCGATACATCGGAAAATCCGAACGCGCGGACCTCGATGTTGTTGAAGCCGCACCGGGCAAGGGTTTGACCGTTCACACCTTGTCCACTGACGACGAAAACCGCCTGCGCGGCATCGCTCGCAAGGTGTGGGATGACTGGGCGAAAAAAGGCGATCTGGCCGCGGCCGCCGTCAATGCTCAGGTGAAGTTCCTGGAAGATGTGGGCGTCCTCGGGGATTGAGGCCGGCTTCACCGGTTCCTGACGCAACCATCCATTCCCTCGCCGGGTTCCCCGGCGGGCGAGCCTGGATGGTCAAACGAAGCCGGACTTGGTGAGATCCGAAACAGATGGAACGGGCGGAACGGGCAATCCATTGGATCGGCCAGCAGACGGGTTGGCTCTATGTCGCCATCGTCATGCTGATCATCCTCGAGACGGCACTGCGCACTGCCTTCAACGCGCCGACGATCTGGACGCTGGAACTGTCGCTGATGCTTGCGGGGGCCGCCTATTTGCTCAATGGCGCGAGTTTCGGCCAGGCATCCGGTCACATTCGGATCGACCTGCTCTACCGTCGTCTGTCCGGCTGGCGGAAACGCCTGGCCGACACCCTGACGGCGGTCGTGGGCATGGCGTATCTGGGCGTGGTTGCGGTCTGGGGCGGCCAGCAGGCAATGACCGCCATCGCGTTCGGGGAACGCTCCGGTAGCGCCTGGAACTCGGTGCTGCCGATGGTCCACAAGTCCATGATCCCGGTCGCCGCCGTCCTGATGGGCGTTGCGCTGATCTGCGAGTTCATCCGGTTGCTTTCCGACAAGAAATAGTTTTGTGAAGGTCATGCCTGGTGAATGAGTTTTGGCTTACCGTTTCTATTTTTGGTGCCTTGGGTTTCTTGATCATTTTGGGCGTTCCGTTTGCTTTTGCATCCGGCGGCGTCGCTCTGGGATTCGCGCTGTTTCTTTTTGGTCCCGACAGCCTGCTGCTTATCGTCAGCCGCATCCACGACATGATCGGCAATCACGTCCTGCTGGCCGTGCCCCTGTTCGTCTTGATGGGCTGCCTGCTGGAGCGTGCGGGCCTGGCCGAACGCCTGTTTCACGTCATGTATGTGTGGTCGGGGCGGATGCGCGGCGGCCTCGCCATCGGCGTGATTCTTACCGGCACGATCCTCGCTGCCCTGGTCGGGGTCGTTGGCGCGGAAGTGGTGACCCTCGGACTGGTTGCCCTGCCCTCGCTGATCCGGCGCGGATACGACCGCAACCTATCCTTGGGCGTCATCTGTGCGGCGGGCTCCCTCGGCGCGATGATTCCGCCCAGTATCGTCCTGATCTTCTATGGCCTCATCGCTAACGTCTCGATCACCGGACTTTTCATGGCCGCGGCCTTGCCGGGCATCATGCTGGCCGGAAGCTACATCGCGTACATCGTGCTGGTCGGGCTCGTGGCGCCGGACAAGGTACCGGCCGCCCCTGCAGAGGACAGGCCGAAGACCCTGATCGAGACGATCCTTCTCGGGCGGCAACTCGTCTTTCCCTTGGGGATCATCGCCTGCGTCCTGGGCGCGCTCTATGCCGGCATTGCGACCCCGACCGAAGCGGCTGCCATTGGCACCTTCCTTGTTGTGCTGGTCATGATTTTCGAGCGCACCTTTTCGAAGCGCGTGCTCGCGGAGTCTGTCGTTCAGACCTCCAAGACTGTCGGCAGTGTCGTTTGGATATTTCTCGGCGCGAATGCGCTGATCAGCGTTTATGCCTTTGCCGGCGGCCTCACCTTCATCACCAACACGATGATATCGCTCGACTTGCCGGCGATCGGTCTCATCCTGGTGATGTTCGCGATCTTCTTTGTCCTCGGAATGATCGTGGACTGGATCGCGATCGCGTTCCTGACCCTTCCTGTGTTTGTCCCCATCGTCTCGGAGCTCGGGTTCGATCTGGTCTGGTTCGGGATCATCTTCTGTCTGAGCATGCAGATTTCCTATCTGACGCCACCCTTCGGGCCGGCCGCCTTCTATCTTCGGAGCGTGGCCCCGAAGGACGTCACGCTCGAACAGATCTACGCCGGCATTTTTCCCTTCGTGCTGCTGCAGGTCATCGTCATCGGATTGTGTCTATTCTTCCCCGGCCTCGTCCTGTGGCTTCCGAAAACACTGGGCACAGGATGAGTATGTCAACGCACCTTGATCGTTTGCTTGACGCAACACCACGCATGGCTTTCGTACCCGACCCGACACCGGTTTGTTCGATCGGGGATTTCGAAGGCCGCGTCGAACTGCTGATCAAGCACGATGACGCTCAAAGTTTCGCCGGCGGAGGCAACAAGCTGAGGAAGCTTGAATTCCTTGCCGCCCAGGCAAAGTCCGAAAACGCCGATACGTTGGTGACGTCCGGTGGGATTCAATCGAACCACGCCCGCGCCACCGCCGGCGTCGCCGCGCGCATCGGAATGGCGTGCCACCTGTTGCTGCGGGACATGGTGCCCGGGCAGCCGCCCGAATATCGAACGAACGGCAATCAAGTTTATCTATCCTTGTTTGGCGCGACGCACGAAATCCTGCCGACCGAAACGGACCTGCAGGCCGCGACCGACACAACGGTCGCGGCGCTGACGTCATCGGGGCGGCGTCCATTCGTCGTGCCGTTCGGGGGGTCGAACTGGGCAGGCTGCCTTGGGTATGTGGCTTGTGCCAGAGAGATCGTCGGGCAGTTCGGTCCCCGGGCTACGCCCGAGGTGATCTGCGTTCCCTTTGGTTCCGGCGGCACGTATGCGGGGCTGTTGGCGGGATTCCACGCCCTGGGGCTCGAGCAACGGGTCGTCGGCTACTGTGTTTTCGATACCGTCGAGACGGCAAAGGCGCGGGCCTTCGGGTTCCTGGACGATCTGGCCGGGCGGATCGGCTTGGACTCCGAAGCGCTGCGGGCCGCGGTCGAACTGGATGACCGCACGCTCGGCGACGGCTACGGCCTGCCCGGGCCCGATACGGTCGATACGATCAATCATATGGGTCGCAACCACGGGCTGGTGCTTGATCCCGTGTATACCGGCAAGGCCATGGCCGGGGTCGTTCAGTGGCTGCGGGACGGCCGGTTCACATCCGGCAGCCGTGTGCTGTTCCTGCACACAGGCGGCCAGCCGGCCGTGTTCGCCTATTCTTCCACGCTGCGAAGAGAGGTCGAGGCCCGAGGATGAGGATCGCCGTCGCCGGGCTGCAGCACGAGACCAACACGTTCCTTCCCTCCGTCACCACCTTGGCGGATTTCGAGAGGGGGAGCATTTACGGGCCGCTGCGGCGCGGCCCGGAGGTCCTTTCCTTCCTGGAGACCGGAAACCCGGTGCCCATGACGGGCTTCCTTCAGGCCTGCCAGTCCTATCGATGGACCGCGCTACCGGCCCTTTGGTGCTTCGGGGAGCCGGGAGCGCTGGTGGCGGCCGACGCCTTCCACCGGCTGGCCGAGGACATCATCAGCCGGTTCGAAGCAATGCGGCCGTTTGATGCCATCTATCTTGATCTCCACGGCGCGTTGGTCGTTGAGGGACAGGACGATGGGGAGGGGGCGCTGCTCGCCCGGCTCCGCGACCACTTCGGCGAGGGCATGCCGATTGCCGCCTCGCTCGACCTGCACGGCAATGTGACCGAACAGATGGTCGCGGCGGCCTCGTTCCTGGTTGCGTACCGCACCTATCCCCACATCGACATGCGGGAGACCGGCGCCCGCGCCGCGGCGGGACTGAGACTGCTGACCGAGAAGGGCCCGATGGAAAAATTCCATCGGAAGCTTCCCTTCCTGGTCCCGATCCACCGGCAGACGACACTGACCTCCCCGATGCGGGAGCTGTACGGGATGCTTGCGCATACGGAATCCCGGGAGGGGGCGCTCGAGAGCCTGTCATTCCTGCCAGGATTCCCGTTGTCCGATATCGCCGAGTGCGGTCCCTCTATCCTCGCCTATGGCTATGACACGGACGTTGTGCTGTCGGCAGGCATGGCAATGGTCGACGCCATCTCGGCTCAAGAATCTGCGTTCCTGGTCGACCTTCCCGACGCCGACGAGGCCGTCAGGCGGGCAATCGCCTGGTCAGGGCAGCGGCCCGCCTTGATCGCCGATGTTCAGGACAATGCCGGCGGTGGCGGGACATCCGACACGATGTGGCTGGTGCGCGCGCTGCTTGCCCAGGATGCGCAGGACGTCGCCGTGGGCATGGTGTTCGACGCGGAAGCGGCGAAGGCCGCCGCCTCGGCCGGGGTCGGCGCCACCATTACCGTGGCCCTCGGCGGGAAACTCTTCTCCGGAGATCGTCCGGTGGAGAGCGAGTTCGAGGTGAAGGCCGTCAGCACGGGTCCGTTTCGCCTGAGTGGCCCGATGGCCGGCGGCGCGATGGCCGACCTTGGCACAATGGCCGTGCTGCGGCACGGCGGCGTGGAGATCATTGTGGTGTCCGACCGCACCCAATGCCACGACCTTGAGTTCTTCCGGCGGGTGGGCATCGAACCGGCGCAAAGGGCGATCCTGGTCGTCAAGAGCACCAACCACTATCGGGCTGCATTCCAGCCGATCGCCGGCACCATCATTGAGGCCGGATGCCCGGGGGCGTGCGTGATGGACCCCACAACTGTGCCCTACAATGCTCTGCGGCCGGGTGTCCGGCTGGGCCGTGGCAAGACGTCATGACGTCTTGGCGCCATGGCGTCATGAGTACAATCGCCTCGGGAAAGGACGAGTCCGTGTCGGATGAAACCAGGATTGTTGCGCTCGCGCGCGTGTTTTCCGGATCGTGTGACGATCCATCCGCCCTCGCGGATGCCCGGAACGACCTGGAGGCCCGGGCTGCAGGCTTGTCAGAGGCCGAGGGATGGCTCGGGCGGGCCGTGCACCACGAAGCGGACGTCTTCCGGCAAGCGGACCCGGCTGTGTCCTCTGATGTTCTGGAGGTCGTGTTTTTTGAAAACATGGTTCCGGCTCAAGCGATCTCCTGGGCATTGGAGACGCGAGCCGCATCGCTGACATTGCAGCGCTGCGATCTGATGGTGGCAACGCCGGGGTCATTTCATGGGCCGACCGTTGGGTCGTCACGGCATCTGGAGCAGGCGGGGTTCAAAGTTTCGCTGGAATACATCGACGTGCGCGCGCAGGCGCTGGACCAGTATCGCCACATCATGCGGTCCTATTGCGGGCCGGCCGGGGCATTGCTGGTCGAGGAAGGCACGCTCGGCTCTTTCCGGGCGTTGGAAACGGTGGCGACCTTGTTCCGGGCGAGCGGCCCGCAGGTGCCGTGGAATCAGATTCATCTGTTTGAGGTCCATGCAGCGCCGATCGAGCCTTTCTTCCAGCATTTCGACCGGGCTATCCGACAGGTGAGCAGCGGCAACTTTGAAACGGTCTTCGGCACGCTCGACGAGATCAGAACCGTTCCGCGTTGGGTGCTCTGTCCCTGATCCGATAGGGCGGAGAACGGGGCTCTTCGTTGCTTGGTTCTTCGCGCCATGGGGTGAGGTGCATTGGCAACCGGCATGGGCGCTTAACCCGCCCACCTATCAACCAAAGACGATATGGTACCGGCCAGCATTGAGCTTGGCTCTGATCAAGCACGTGGCCGATGCGGGACTCATACTGTTTCCGGCAGATTAGTTGGGTGACAAACTGTGCCGTGGCCGAAGAGACTTTTCGCCCTACCCTGAAAGGGGAGGGTCGGATCGCTATGCGATCCGGGGAGGGGTCGCGGGCCGCACTCGACCCCTTCCGGCGAGCACGCACACAAGCCTGCGCAGGCTGCGCAAGCTTGCTTGCGCCGCTCCCCGACCTCCCCCTTTCAGGTCTAGCCCGAAGCAATCACTCGGAAAGCGTATCACTCGATTATGTGAGCCGCATCCGTATGCGGCCGGACGGACGTCGCGGGCGGCACCGAAAGCGTTGTGTTGCATTATTGCCACATCCGCCTAGATTCGGCACCAGTATGCCTGTTATCCCCCCCAAAATGGGGGGGCCGCCGCCGATGTGGTCCTGCTACACTACCATGGGATTGCGGATAGGCGATTTACTACGATAACGTGTCGACGACTGGTCTCGTTCTGCTTGGCGGCTCCCCCTCCCCGATAACAAGCCTCGGTCGTTCGGGAGCCGTGATCGGAATGTCGGACGGGAGTGGAGCACGATGGCTGACGAGTGTGCTGGTCCGCGCGTTCCGGGAACATGGGGGCGTGCCGTGCGGTGCTCTGCTCACCGGCTCCGCTCTTGATTGTGGACACGCTGGCCGCTGCCGGCAGTGCCGGAGTTAATACGCCTAAAGGGCGCGCTCTTGTGATGATTGGAATTGGCTCGTACATAAAAACTTTGACAGCTTTGACGGCCGTCATTCGAAATGCCGAGAAACGAAAGAGATCAACAGGCCGAGTTGATCGACGCGCTTTCAAACGTTTTCGATAGATTGCGATCGTCGGTCTTCGTCACTGATCGGTTCGCTGCGGTCAAGTACCTTAATACCGCAGCAAAGCGACTCCTTGGGGCGTCAAGAGGCCTGTCAGTTCACGGTGATCGTTTAGTCGCCGGCGACGCCGACGCGACCACCGCTCTAAAATCATCGGTCTTCAAGGCTGCGATGGCCGCGACGACGGAAAGGGTCAACGTCGCCGAGCGGCTCGTCACTATCCCGGAGCCGACGGGGAAAAACCCGTTGCTTGTGGCGATCTCGCCGCTGGACAAGGAAACCCGGCAAAGCGGCCAGCCGGTCCAGATGTTGGCCGTTCTCATCGTCATCGATCCGGAACAGAGGTTGGAGACCAACCACAAAGTTCTGCAGTGCCTGTACGGCCTGACTACTGCCGAGGCGGAGGTGACGGCACGCTTCGTCGGAGGGGAAAGCCCTCGCGAGATCGCCGGCCGCACCGACCGCAGCTATGAAACGGTACGCTGGCATCTCAAGCAGGTGATGAGCAAGGTCGGTGTCAAGCAACAGACCGACTTGTTGCGGATCGTCCATTCCGCGGTTTTGCCGCTGACCGACGACTGAGTGTCCTCCACGCAACACGCCTCTAAGGTAATGACGCACCCCACCCATTTGGGAGGCGTTGCCGGATTTACTCAATGTCAACCTATGGCTGAAGCACACTCGTAGGGCGTCATACCTTTATGCGCGCCCTGGAGAGAAAGGCAACAAAGCAGTCGCTTAGGGCAAATCGGGGGGCGATCATGCACAGCGCAAATTCACATACTCGCGCCATCTCACGGGCCAATACCAATAAACGGGGTGGAATTGGGCGACCCTCCCTGCGGTCCTATCTTCGATCTGCCGTGAGTCACGCTGCGTTGGCGTTGGGCGTCGGACTTTCGGCGGCCGTTGCTGTTCCGCCGGCAGAGGCGCAACCAGCTTATACCCAATACATAGTCATTAACCCCATCATCATCTGCGATAATGCGGGAAACAATTGCACCGATACGACCTCGGCATATCAGCCGGAGATGGAAGCAATATATCGCCAAGCCGAAGTGTTGACGATTCTTCTGCCGGCGACCCAGATCAACAGAAGTGTCCTGCTTGATGGACAGCCTGGCATTGACGAGTTCACCGGTCCGCCTGGTAATGGAGAGGGTGCGAGCGCTACGCCAACTCTTAATGTGTGGTTGCCGAACTCGCTGGCGCCTCCAGCCCCAGGCTTCGTCCTTTATGGGCAAGCGCGCTACAATAACAACGGGGCGGTGATCAATACTTCGGCAGTTGAGAGTTTTGACACTGGGGCAGGACGACGCGACACCTTTGCTCACGAAATCGGCCACAACTTGGGTTTGGGCCATACGAACTTCGGCGCCGCCGGTGCGGCGAATAACTTCATGAAGAATGGTGGCCCACCCGACCCCGAACCATTCCGCGACCCCGTCACCGACATAACCCAAATCTTGCAGGGTAACCGCGGCCAGGTAACCGCTCAACAGACCACCGAAATAGCGAATTCGACCTTCACGCAAAACCCGTTAGCAGCGGCAAACTGCTCGGGAGACGCAAGCCCAAATACGATCACACTTGGCACCGGGCAGGTCTGCCAAAATCTGGACGGCGGAAGTAACGACGATATCCTGACGCTGAACGTCGGAAGTGCCGTCCTGGATGAATTCGACGGCGGCGCTGGCAATGACACGATGACCATCAATGACGGCGGGCGCGTTGCCGGTAATGCGATTGGCGGCGACGGTGACGACACGATCGACGTCTTGGGAACGGTTGCGGAAATTACTTTGGCGGCTGTCCCCGCAACCGGTCCGCTGCCGCCGGCAATCGTTCCAGATCCAATCCAGGTCCGGGGCGACCTTGGTGACGACACCATAACCCTGGACGCCAATTCGATCGTCGCCGGCAGCGTTTTTGGCGATGATGCCGATTCAAACGAGAGCGGCGACGGCAGCGACACGATTGTCCTGGCTGGCGGCCACGTCGCCGGCGAAATCGACGGCGAAGGCAACGACGACATTATCACCATTACGGGAGGCGCAGTTTCGCAGTTCAACGATGGTCAGGGTGGGGACGATTCTGGTGGCAACGTTCGTGGTGGCGGCGGCGCCGATATCATCAGTATGGAAGGCGGCAGGGTGGCCGGCAATGTCCTTGGTGAAGAAGGGAATGACGATATTGCGATCCTCGGCGGCACGGTGCAGGGCAACGTGCTTGGCGGTGGCGGCAACGACACGATTGACACGGCTGAACCGGGCATCGTTCAAGGCAATGTCGATGGCGGCGCCGACGACGATACGATCACGATCGCATCGGATCCGGTGGACGTTCTCGGCGGTATCGGCAGTGACACGATCAACATAAATGCCGGTGCCGCAGTTACCGGCAGTGTGTTTGGCGACGACGGTGACGGCATCGAGACGGACGGTGATGCTGGTGACATCATTACGATGAATGGCGGCACTGTCGCTTTTGATGTCGATGGCGAGGGCGGGAACGACACCATCGCGATTCTCGGCGGCACGGTGAACAACGACGTGCTTGGCGGCGGCGGCGCCGATATCATTAGTGTGGCGGGCGCCAGCGTGGCCAATGTCCGTGGCGAAGAAGGGGCTGACTATATTGCGATCCTCGACGGCACGGTGCGAGCCAACGTGCTGGGCGGCGGCGGCGCTGATATCATCAGTATGGCCGGCGGCAGCGTGGCCGGTAATGTCCGTGGTGAAGAAGGGAATGACAACATTGCGATCCTCGGCGGCACGGTGCAGGGCAACGTGCTTGGCGGTGCCGACGCCGATATCATTGGCATGGCCGACGGTAGCGTGGCCGGTAATGTCCGTGGTGAAGAAGGGGATGACACCATCGCGATCCTCGGCGGCACGGTGCAGGGCAACGTGCTCGGCGGCAGCGGCAATGACACGATCAACACGGCGGAACCGGGCACCGTTCAAGGCAATGTCGATGGCGGCACCGACGACGATACGATCACGATCGCATCGGATCCGGTGGACGTTCTCGGCGGTATCGGCAGTGACACGATCACCATAAATGCCGGCGCCGTGATTACCGGTGGCGTGTTTGGCGACGACAACGATGGCAATGAAGGCAACGGT
>JANQIP010000195.1 GCA_028282095.1 Xanthobacteraceae bacterium
GGTCCTACCCCGGACCGTCAGCCCGGAACATTAGCCAATCCGATGCTCTGTGATGCGGCACCAACACAATGAGACGAGCCCAAGCGTTGGTGCCGCATCACTAGCTCCGTAATCCGCGCGCGCCCGCTCAGTAATCCACACCTGCCAGAAACAGCCCGTCGGGCGGGGCGACCGGCCCACAGACCTTGCGGTCGCGGGCCTCAAGCGCACGAGCGATCTCGTCGACCTTCCACTTGCCCTCGCCGACCAGGGTGAGCGAACCCACCATCGAGCGCACTTGGTGGTGCAGGAAGGAGCGTGCCGAAGCGTGGACGTGCAGTTCGTCGTCCTCTCGCTCGACGTCGAGGCGGTCGAGCGTCTTGATCGGGGATTTCGCCTGGCATTCGGCCGCGCGGAACGTGGTGAAATCGTGCTGTCCGATGAGATGCCGGGCGGCGGCGTCCATCGCTTGGGCGTCGAGCGGCCGGGCGATGCGCCAGGCGCGCGCATGATCGAGGGCGAGCGGGGCGCGCCGGTTGATGATGCGGTAAACATAGTGGCGCTTCAGTGCAGAAAAGCGGGCATCGAACGTCGCCGGCACGGCTTCGGTCGACAGCACCGCGATCGGGTGTGGGCGCAGATGGGCGTTGACCGCGTCGCGAATTGTGTCGGTGTCCCATTCCCGCGCAAGATCGAGATGGGCGACCTGGTGGAGCGCATGCACGCCCGCATCGGTGCGGCCGGCACCGCGCACCGACACGGCATCGCCGCAGAACGCCATGACCGCGGCTTCGATCGCGCCCTGCACCGAGATGCCGTTTTCCTGCATCTGCCAGCCGACAAAGGGCGCGCCATCATATTCGATTACGAGCTTGTATCGTGGCATCCGGTGCTCAGAGCGATGGCTCGGGCGCGACGGCTTCTTCTAGAGTCAATCGCGCTCCATGTACCTCTTCTGATCATATCCGAAAAACCTGCCGACTCTTCGGGATCATGCTCTTGTCTTGCCCGAAGAGCCTGCAGTTTTTCGGGATCATGCCCTTCTTTGTCTGGTCGCATGATCTTGTCCGAAAAGTCTGCCAACTTTTCGGGATCATGCCCTTCTTTGTCTGGTCGCATGATCTTGTCCGAAAAGTCTGCCAACTTTTCGGGATCATGCCCGAGCATGGCTACTCAAGCTGCGTTCCGGGCGGCAGGTTGGCGCCGCGCAGGAACTCCTCGGCCGTCATCGGCGCGCGGCCGGCGCGCTGCAACTCGACAATGCGGACGGCGCCCTCGCCGCAGGCGATCGTGAGCCCGTTGCCAAGCACGGTGCCGGGCGCGCCGGATCCTTCGCCCTTTGTCGTGCGCAGGACCTTGACGCGCACCCGCGCTTTGTCCCGCTCGCCTGCAAGCTCGAACCAGGCGCCGGGGAAGGGCGAAAGGCCGCGGCAATGATTATGCACCGTCTGCCACGGCAGCCGCCAGTCGATACGGGTTTCGCCCTTTTCGACCTTGCCGGCATAGGTGACCCCGGCCTCCGCTTGCGGCGTCAGCTTGAGCGCGTCCCGCTCGATCGCTGCGAGCGCCCGCACCATGAGATCGGCGCCGAGCCGCGCCAGCCGGTCGTGCAGATCGCCCGCGGTCATGTCGGGACCGATGGTAACGCGCTCAGCCATGGCGATCGGCCCGGTGTCGAGCCCTTCTTCCATGCGCATCACCATGACGGCGGTTTCCGTGTCGCCCGCCATGATCGCCCGGTTGATGGGCGCGGCGCCGCGCCAGCGCGGCAGCGCGGAGGCGTGCAGGTTGAAGCAGCCGAGCGGCAGGGCGTCGAGGATCGGTTTCGGCAGGATCAGCCCATAGGCGATGACCACCGCAGCGTCGGCGCCGTGAGAGCGAAACGCTGCACGCGCTTCGTCGCTCCTCAGGTTCTTCGGCGTGAGCACCGTGAGGCCGAGCCGGCGCGCCTCGCGCTCGATTGGGCTCTGCTGCGGTGCCATCCCGCGTCCTGAGGGCTTCGACGCACGGGTATAGACCGCGGCGATCTCATAGCCGCGGCCGGCGATCTCAAGCAGGGTCGGTACGGCGAAGTCCGGCGTACCCATGAAGACGAGGCGCGGCGGCATGGCAGGTTCGTGAGCGCCCGTTCAAATGGGGTTCAACTACGATAGCAACCAGAAGATAATCGGTGTCAGGCGTCTTCGCGCGCTCGCTTTGCCGCTTTGGTGAATTTCTTGACGATGCGATCGCGCTTAAGCTTGGAGATGTGGTCGATGAACAAGATACCGTTCAGGTGATCGATCTCGTGCTGGATGCAAGTGGCGAACAGGCCTTCGGCGTCGGCCTCCTGCGGCTTGCCGTCGAGGTCGAGATAGCGGATCTTCACCTGCGCCGGACGCTCCACGTCCTCGTTGATCTCCGGGATCGAGAGACACCCTTCCTCATAGACCGAAAGCTCATCCGACGACCATACGACCTGCGGATTGATGAAGACCCGCGGATTCTGCTGTTCTTCTTCGTTTTCCCTTCTCGCCACGTCCAGGGTCACCACCCGCTTGGGCACCCCGACCTGGACGGCTGCTAGCCCGATACCGCGAACGCGGTACATCGTCTCGAACATGTCGTCGACCAGGGTCTTCACGTCCCTATCGATGGTGTCGACCGGGTGGGAGACGAGTCGGAGCCGCTTGTCGGGAAGGATGAGAATATCACGTAATGCCATGCTCGCGATTTAAGCAGCAACGCCCGCCGCGTCAAATGAATGGCCCCTTGTTGAAATTCTCCTTTAGACTCAAAACGAACCCATTCGCCCGGCAAAGCTTGGGTAAAGCACGCGCACCATCGACAGGGATGGCATGACATCAACCCCGGAGGCAGCGGCCGCCCGGCCGTCATTCCTTGATACGTTCACGGTTTATCTGCGCCCGCGGGTGCTGGTCATTCTGTTTCTTGGCTTTTCCGCCGGGTTGCCGCTTGCCCTGTCCGGCTCGACGCTGCTCGTCTGGATGAGCGAGACCGGGGTCGATCTCGGCACGATCGGCCTGTTCGCGCTGGTCGGAACCCCCTACACCCTCAAGTTCGCCTGGGCGCCGGTGGTCGATGCGCTCGACGTGCCCTTGCTGTCGCGCTGGCTCGGCCGGCGGCGCGGCTGGCTGCTGCTGACCCAACTCCTATTGATCGCGGCGATCGTCTTTCTTGGCTCGTGCGATCCCGCCACGACCCCGCTTCTGGTTGCTTTCGGGGCCCTGTTGGTCGCCATCGCCTCGGCGACGCAGGATACCGTCATCGATGCCTTCCGGGTGGAAAGCCTGCCCGAGAACGAGCAGGCGGCGGGCATGGCCTCCTATGTCGCGGCCTATCGTATCGGCATGCTCGCCTCGACCGCGGGCGCCCTGTTCCTGGTGAGCGGGTTCGAGGCCTATGGCTTCGACAAGAGCGAAGCCTGGGCCTGGGGCTATTTCACCATGGCGATCCTCGTCATCGTCGGCATCGCGACGACGCTGCTCGCGCGCGAGCCGAAGACCGCAGCCTCTGTTCACGCGGACCGGAAAACCCACAATCCGATCCAGCGCGTGATCTCCTCGGCGGTTGGCGCTTTCTCCGAGTTTCTGACCCGCGAACGCGCCTTTACCGTGCTCGCCTTCGTCATTCTCTACAAGTTGTGCGACGCCTTTGCCGGAACGATGACCGCGCCCTTCGTCATCGATCTCGGTTTCACCCGCAACGATTATGCGACCATCGTCAAGGGCGTCGGCCTTGGCGCGACGCTGATCGGCGGCTTTGCCGGCGGGATCCTTGCGCGCGCATACCCGCTTGCGGCCTGCCTGTGGATCGGCGCGCTGTTGCAGATGGCCTCGAATTTCGTGTTTACGTGGCAGGCCTATGTCGGCGTCGACCTGTGGGCGCTGACGCTGTCCATCACCATTGAGAATTTTTCCGGCGCGATCGGCACGGTGGTGTTCGTCGCCTACATCTCGAGCCTGTGCAAGAGCCCGTTGCACACCGCGACGCAATACGCGCTGCTCACCGCGCTTGCCGCGATCGGGCGGACTTACATCTCCGCCGGCGCGGGATTCGTCGCGGAGAGCGTCGGCTGGGCGACCTTCTTCATGCTGAGCGCCGCCGTCGCGCTGCCGAGCCTCGTCCTGCTCGTCTGGCTCCAGCGCGCCGGCCATTTCACAGCGCTCGATCACCGCGCCGGACTGCGCGGTAATGATCTCGATTGATTCGGCGGAGCTCAGAAGATGATGATGCCGCGCAGGTTTTTTCTCACATCGAGATCGGCATAGCCGCGATTGACCTCATCGAGGCTGTAGCTGCGGGCGATCGGCTCTTTGGGCATCAAGCAGAATGCTCCGCAGAAGCTAAACTTGTCGAGGAATGGAGTGCCACCAGATGCGTACCTCTTCAGCCAATCCGTCAGCCGAGAATTTTGCCGTTAATAAACCGTCCAACTCCATTCGCGGTAGTGGATCCCCGGGCTTGCGGTCCGGCAAACCGGTGCCGGTGGACTTAGCCCAGATCTGAAACAACTCCTCGGATGCTACCTGATACGTAACGTTCCAATGGGCGATTCCACCGCCTTTGGTTTCAGCCAGCACTTGGTAAGACAGGGAAATATCTTCCTGAAGCTTGATCCGGTCCCAGTATCTGGCACGTTCCTCTGGTGTGGATTGAACTTGGAACGGCGTATTGAAGTATCGGCCGTCGGGCGTAAACAAGGCGGCAAAACCCAACGAGTCTTGGCCTTCCCAAACGCGTTTATACTCCGCCATGAATTCGTGAATATTCATCCGACACCCCCCAAGATGGAATGGCTGATTGTGGCGAGATTGGCATAGCGCCCCCGTTTTTTCCAAGTCTGTTGTACGTCGCGACCATGACTCACGCTTCCAGGAGGAAGAAGAGGCGGATTTGGCGTCGACGCTGTGCTAAATGGTGGCCGATACGGGTCAAGGATCGTGGAGCGGCAGGCGCGCGATGCTGGCAAGTGACGAAGATATCCTCAAGGCCGCCGAGGACTGGCGCCGCAACGGCCGTGGGGTCGCGCTCGCGACCGTGGTCGAGACCTGGGGCTCGGCACCGCGACCGGTCGGCTCGAACCTCGTGATCGATGAGAGCGGCAATTTCCTCGGCTCGGTCTCCGGCGGCTGCGTCGAAGGCGCCGTGGTTGCCGAGGCGCTCGACGTCATCGCGAGCGGCCAGCCGAAAATGCTCGAATTCGGCGTTGCCGATGAAGCGGCCTGGACCGTGGGCCTGTCCTGTGGCGGCACCATCCGCGTCTTTGTCGAGCGGATCGATTAGAGCGCGATGGCTTCTCCTTGAATCAATCGTGCTCCGTTTCTCCTTTTTGTCGCGCGACCTCATCCGAAAAGTCTGCCGACTTTTCGCGATCATGCTCCAGAACTGATTGACCTCTCCCCGCTTGCGGGGAGAGGTCGGATTGTCGAAGCGTCAGCTTCGGCAATCCGGGTGAGGGGCAAGCATGGCCGGGGCAGAAACCGATCGCGCGATCCCAAGATCATCGCGTTCCGCGCTCTCGGAACAACGATGGTCTGACAAACGCAACTGGCGTGCTTGAAACGATCACAGGCGCCTTGGCAGCGCCTCAGCCCCCTCACCCGCCGCGCTTCGCGCGTCGACCTCTCCCCGCAAGCGGGGAGAGGTCACACTGACCGGCCCGAGGCGATCACGCGGAAGGCGCGTAATCCACACCAGCACGCGCCCAATCGCTGATCATTCCCACGGTGGGTTACGGCGCTGCGCGCCTAACCCACCCTGCAAGCCGCGGCCTCCCCGGACATCATTCTTCATCCTCGCCCGCTTGCGGGGGAGGTAATTAGGATTCTAACCCGAAGCAATCACTCCGGAAAGTGTATGTGAGTCTGTCTCAGGCGACCTGTTGAATCGCCGAGAGCATCCACGGGCCGTTGCGAACGCGGCGGAACGTCCACACCTCGGTGACGTCTTCGCGCCCATTGCCCGGGTCGACGACACGCCCGGTCGCCCGGTCGAGGAGGCGATCGACCAGCGAGTAGCGCATGGCGACCGTTGCGTAGTCCGTGTCGCCTTCGCGCCAGCTTTCCGCAAGATCGCCCTGCTCGAGCTTGACGTCGCGCACCTCGTTGGTGACGCCGCGACTTGCGTTGTCCGCCAGCTCCTCGGCGAAATAGGAGAGCACTTCCGGCGTCACCCGCATGCGCAGCGCGTTCAAATCCTCGGCGCTATAGGCCGCCTGGATTTCGCCGAGCAGGCGCTCGAAGGCGTCGAAATCGGCCGGCGTGATGTCGACGAAGTCCAAGCCGGTCGTGGACGCGGCGCCCGCGCTCATCGGCAACGGACCGGGTGCATCCCGATTGAGGTCGGTATCGCGCAGCGGCGGCCCGCCCGCCAAAGCCGGCTGGCGCCGGCCTTGCCACATCCGGAACAACAATACGCCTACGAATGCCAGCAAGCCGATCTGCAAGAGGAACCCGAGGACCGACGCGAAACCGGTAAGGCCCCCGAACAAGCCGTGGCCGAACAGGAGACCGAGCAGGCCGGCGCCAAGAAAGCCGGCGGCCAGCCCGCCGAGCACCCCGCCGCCGAACAGGCCGGGTCGGTTGACGGCGCCTCGCGCCGGCGCCGGCGCCGTGTTGGCCCGTTGTGGAGCCGCGGGTTGGGTCACCGAGCGTTCGACCGGGCGCGTGACACCCGGTGCTGTTCGCGTCGGTGGAGGCGCCTGGAAGGTCCGTGTGCCGCGACTGCCAATGCCGAATCCCCGGCCGCCCCGCGCCTCGGCATAAGTTGCGGCGCCGAACGCAAGCGCCATCGCAATGGCGAGCGTTGCGGCCAGGGGACGTAGATTAAAACGAAGCATTCCTGTTTCCTCCGCTCCCGCCCGAAAGCAGGGTGACTATCATACCGATATATCGGGTCGGCGCAGCCAAACGAAAAGACGGCGGCATGCCGATTCCAAGACCGCGCCGCGGCGACGGCAGGGCCCGAAATTGCGGCGGCCGGCCGGCGGCGCCAAACGGCTAGTGTTCCGACCCTGACGGTCCGATCCCGGATTGTCAGAGTCGGAACACTAGGTTGCGCGTTTCAATCGGCCTTGCTTTCCGACATGGCCTACGGCTCGCGCTCCGCTTCGATCCTCCGATTGGCTTTGCGCCGCCGGCCGAATGGTCGGCGCGGCGCTGCGGGGGCGTCGAAGCCTTCGGCTGCTCTCATCGGTGCGACGGCTGGTTCCTGGGCGACGGCGGGCTCCGCGGGCGCTTCGTCTCGTGCATCTGTTCGTCTCGGCGGCGGGCTCGCCGTTGCTTCGCGATCACGGCGCAGGCGGTCGTGGCGTTGCGCGCGCTCCGTCTCGCTGTCCTCGAGCCAGTTGCGGACGCGGAAGCTCGCCTCCGCAAATGCGCGGCCGAGGCCTCCACCCGCCCAGACCAGATCATAGTCGGAAAATGCGCTCCAGTTGTCGTCGTTTTCCGCGATCGCGCGGGCGACGAGGTTGCCGGCGACCGCGCTCGTATTGATGCCATGGCCGCCGAAGGCGCTCGCGATCCACAGGCCGGGCGATATCTCGCCGACCTGGGGCATGCGGTGCACGGCAAAGCCCATGGTGCCCGACCACGTGCAGGCGATCTCGACCTCGCCGAGCTGCGGATAAGTTCTGGCGATCGCGGTCTTAAAGGTCTCCGCCACGCGGCGCGCATCCCGCGCGAAGGTGCCGCCGCCCCCGGTCCACATCAGGCGGTCGCCGTCGACAATGCGGTAATGATAGTTCGCAAAGCGCGAATCGCTGACGCACCCGCCATAGGCGACCGCTTCCGTGAGCCGTTCGCCGAGCGGCTCGGTCACCGCAACCGTGCTCGCGACCGGGAGCAGCGTTTCGGCGAGCTTGGGCATCAGCTTCCCGATATGGGTGTTTCCGGCAAGGACGACCTGTCCGGCGCGCACCAGGGCCGCTGGCGTCAGCACGCGTTTGCGCACGCCGGCAGGATCGATCTCAATGGCCGGCGTATGCTCGAAAATGCGCACGCCGGCCTTCTCCGCGGCGTGCGCAAGACCGAGCGCGTAGTTCAGCGGGTGAATATGGAAGGCGCGCGGGTAATGCACCGCGTGGAAATAGCAATCGCTGCGCAGCACCTCGCGGACGCGATCGGTCGGCCAGCGGTCGACGGTGGCGCCGAAATCCTGCTGCAGCATGCCGACCTGCGTGGCGATCTTGTTGGGATTGTCGACCTTGGAGACATCGAGCCAACCGCTGTGCAGGTGGACGTCGCGCATGCCGGTCTCGCGGATCGTGTTGCGCACATATTCGAGGCCGGCCTCCGACAAGACCCAGAGTCGCTTCGCCTGGTCGAGGCCGACCCGGTCGACGATATCGGTGACTTCGCTCGCAAAGCCCGGCAGCACGAAGCCGCAATTGCGTCCGGAGGCGTTCCAGGCGACGCGCTTGGCCTCGAGAACAACCACGGACCAGCCGAGCCTGGCGAGTTCGCGCGCCGTCGTAAGGCCCGCAAGGCCGCCGCCGATGACGCAGGCGTCGACGTCGAGATCGACCGCGAGCGGCGGCCGTTCCGGCGCGACGATTGCCGTCCGCAAATACCAGCTCCGTCCGTAGTCCGCCTTTGCCGTTTCGTCCATCGAACCTCACGCGTGCGCAGCGTCAAGTGCGCTGGGACCTTTAAGGTTGTATGATCGTAACTATAGGCTCAGCCCTCGCATCCAAGGTACCCGCCTCTATGCCGACCACGCTTTGTTCGAGGAGAGCTTGTCGTGCCTACTCGACGGAGGGCGCAGTGGGGGTCTGCGGCCTTGGCTCGAACTCGCCCGGGCGCAGGTGCCGCGCGATCTGATCGAGCACCGCATTGACCATGCCCGTCTCGTCGCGATCGACGAAGGCGTGGGCGACATCGACATACTCGGAGATCACCACCCGGGCCGGCACATCGGTGCGGTGGTCGAGTTCATAGGCGCCGGCGCGCAGCACCGAGCGCAGGACGGTCTCAATGCGCTTGAGCGGCCAGCCGGCGGCGAGCACGCGATCGATCAGCGGATCGAGCCGGCGCTGCTCGGCCACGACCCCCGCGATGATGTCGCGAAAAAAGCCGGCCTCCGCCGGCAGATACTGCTCGCCTTCGATCTCGCGGCCGATCCAATGGTGCTCGAAATCGCCGAGCGTATCGGTAAGCGGCGTGCCGGCAATATCCATCTGATAGAGCGCCTGCACCGCCGACAGCCGCGCGGCGCTGCGCCGGTTCGCCTTGCTCGGGTCCCGGGCGGTCCCATTCATGGCTCGCCCCGTGGGTTGTGCAAGTGGCGCTTCACGCGGATCAAGACCAGCGCGGCGGTTGCGGCGGCGCCCCCTTTGTCGCCTTCCTTGGGATCGGCCCGGACCTTCGCCTGAGCCGTCGTGTCGCAGGTCAGGATCCCGTTGCCGATCGGCATCCGGTGCCGCACGGCAAGGTCCATCAGCGCCCGCGCCGATTCTCGCGCAACGATCTCGTGATGGGGAGTCTCCCCGCGGATGACGCAGCCGAGCGCGACAATACCGTCATAGGGCATGCGCCGGGCGTGAATGGGGGCATCGAATGCCATCGCGACGGCTTGCGCGACTTCCAGGGCTCCGGGCACGCTGACGACGTCCCATTGGACCTGCGCCGCCTCGAGCACACGGCGTGCCCCGGCGAGCAACGCCTCGCAGATCTCGGCGTGGAACCGCGCCTCGACGACGAGAATGCGGGTTCCCGGCATGGGCTCGGGCTTGAACGGCGACGAGCTTGTTAATCCGGCCATGTGCTTTCCCAACCGCCGACTAGAATTGCGGGTCGACCGAGCTTGGAGTTTCCCTAGAGCGAATTCTGTTTCGGTGGAATCAGAATTCGCTCTCGTTGTTCTTTGTTGGTCGCGTTTTCTGCGGCGAACCGGTTTCCACCCCCGGATCAAGTCCGAGGGCAGGCTTCGCCTGAAAACGCTCTAGCCCGCCTCGATCAAGCGAGCGGCGTAGCGCGCCATGAGGTCGACTTCAAGGTTGACGCGATCGCCGCGGGCCAATGTGCCGAAGGTGGTCACCTGGAGCGTATGCGGGATGATCAGCACCGTGAACTCGTCGCCTTCGACCGCATTCACGGTGAGCGAGACGCCGTCGAGCGCGACCGACCCCTTGGCGGCGATGAAGCGGGCGAGATGCGCCGGGGCGCGAAAGGAAAAACGCGCCATTTCAGTGAGGTCTTCGCGTGTGGCGACTTCGGCAAGCCCGTCCACATGGCCGGTCACGATATGCCCGCCGAGCTCGTCGCCGATCTTGAGCGAGCGTTCGAGATTGATGCGGGTGCCCGTCACCCAGGCTCCCACCGTGGTGACGCGCAAGGTTTCGGCCGCGGCATCGACCGCGAACCACGTCCGCCCTTCCCCCTCGCCCGCATCGACGACCGTCAGGCAGGCGCCGCTGCAGGCGATCGAGGCGCCGGTCGCGATCGAGGCGCGCGGGTAGTGGCAGGCAATGGTCAGCCGGCGCAGGTCGCTCGCGCGCTGCGCCACCGCGACAACCTCGCCGATATCGGTGACGATGCCGGTGAACATGTTGACGTCCTTGGAAAGGTGGCCGGCGCCGGGCTCTGCCGCGTTTGGCCACGAAGAAACCGGGGCCGAGACAAACGCTCCCGACCCGCAGGTATTTTAGAGCGCGATGCTTCTCCTTGAATCGATCGCGCTCGCTTTCTCTTTGTTTTGTCGCATGATCTTGTCCGAAAAGTCTGCCGGTTTTTCGGGATCATGCTTAAATTCCATCCGCATTCCGTTCATTCCCGCGAAAGCGGGAATCCCGCACCCTTGATTGTCTGGGTTCCCGCTTACGCGGGAACGAACGGATGAAATGCTTGTAACGCGG
>JANQIP010000204.1 GCA_028282095.1 Xanthobacteraceae bacterium
CAGATTGGATCGCACTCTAGAGTGCGATCCATTTAAACTGAATCGATCGCACTCTATTTCTCTTTGTTTTGCCGCATGATCTTGTCCGAAAAGTCTGCAACTTTTCGGGATCATGCTCTAGCCGCGTTACCGTAAGCCGGTCCGCGGCAACGTATCGAGACTGGCACTGACGGCCGCAAGGATGGCTTCGCCCGCACGCGCAAGACGCAGCAGCGAGGGATTGCGATGCTCCTTTCGCGAGGTCGCGCCTGCGCGGCGCGGCCGTGCTTTCGTCAAGACCGGGCGGGGTTGTCGTGTTTTCGTCAGGGGCGGGCGCGGCCGTGCTTTAGTCGGCGGCGGGGGTATGTGGACCAGCACGACAAGCCTTGGGCCTTCGGCCTGCGCTGCTGCCTCAAGCGCGCGCCAATAGGCATAGTTGCACAGATAGGCGCCGGCATTGCGCGAGACGGCGGTGCGCAGGCCGGTCGAACGCACGGCCGCGCGCAGGCGCGGCAATGGAAAGCGCCCGGGCCGATGGCGGGAAGCTGCACCCGCGATCATCGCGCGCTCGGGTTTCTTTCCGCCGGCGTCGGGCGCGAGGAGCGAGGCGCGGTTGCGTGCCACCAGTTCGATGCGAATGTGCTTTGCCTTGGTCGCGACCCCGAATAGCACGATGGCATCGGGCTTCTCGCGCGCGATCAGCGCCGGCAATTCGGCGTCCACGGCGGCATAGCGAGTGGCAAATATATGCGTTGCGACGCGCCCGCGTGCGAGCGCCGGCCGGCGGCGGCGGGCAAGGCCTGCGATCAGCGCGATCGTCGGGTTGACCGGCACGCCGGGAAAGCGGGCGAACCCGGTCACGAGGATGGTGGCCATCACCAGCCGAGCGTTGCCATGATGTCGTCGACCGCGAGCGCGGGCGAGAGATTGCCGTCCGCGACCGCGGTCTCGATCTGCGGCAGTTTCGCTTTGAGCTTGGAATCGGAGGCGATCCGGCCGCGCCAGCGATCCTCGAGGATCGCCCACATCCATTTGACCTGCTGTTCACGCCGCCGCTCGGCGAACTCGCCGGTCTTCGACAGGCACTCGCGATGCTCCTCGACCTTCGCCCAAAGCTCGGCGATACCATCATTGGTCATGGCGGAGTAGGTGACGACCGGAACCTGCCAGTTCGGCGAACGCGGGCTCAGGATGTGGAGCGCGGCGCGATACTCGGCGGCGGCCGTGCGCGCGCGCGCGATATTGTCGCCGTCCGCCTTGTTGACGGCGATCATGTCGGCAAGCTCGACCAGCCCCTTCTTGATGCCCTGCAACTCGTCGCCGGCGCCCGGCAGCATCAAGGCGAGGAAGAAGTCGGTCATGTCGGCGACCGCCGTCTCCGACTGGCCGATGCCGACGGTCTCGACCAGGATGACGTCATAGCCCGCCGCTTCGCAGATCAGCATGGTCTCGCGCGTCTTGGCCGCGACGCCGCCGAGCGTTCCGGCCGACGGCGAGGGACGGATGAACGCGTTGGCATCGGCGGCGAGCCGCGCCATGCGGGTCTTGTCGCCGAGAATGGAGCCGCCGGTGCGGGCGGACGAGGGATCGACCGCGAGTACGGCGACCTTGTGTCCAATCCCGGTCAGATAGGCCCCGAGCGTATCGATCGAGGTCGACTTGCCGACGCCCGGGGCACCGGTGATGCCGACGCGGGCGGCCTTTCCGGTGAGCGGCAGGAGATCCTGCACCAGCTCGCGCGCGGCTTGCTGATGGTCCGAGCGCCTTGACTCGGCAAGCGTGATGGCGCGCGCCACCATCGCGCGTTCGCCCTTGCGCACGCCGTCGCTCAGGCCGGCGATATCGGCAGACAATTTCACGGGACTGGGGCGTGGGTTCATGGCCACCTGTTTAGAGTGTTTTCGAGCGAAGTGGAAACCGGTTTACCGTCGAGAACGGGACAACAGAAAATCGGCGCGGATTTCTCTTCCAACAATCAGGATTCGCCCCAACGCAGGATTGCGCCAACGGAATGGCTGCAGCGGCAACCGGCCCGGGAATGACCGCACAGCCTGATACTCGCAAACTGCCGATGATGACACTATACTCAAAGGGCGATCGCTTCAGCCTGAACCAATCGCAACCTAACTCAATTTGTTTTCTCGCATGATCCAGGCCGAAAAGTCTGGAACTCTTCGGGATCATGCGCGAGACGGCCGGTAAAGGTGCACGACATGGGTGTCGCATTGACGCGAGCCGTCGACGGGTTTGCGCGCCGGGCCTTCACCGTCAACGATGTCTTTCGCATGATCGATGCCGGTGTGATCGGCCAAGACGAGAAGTTCGAGCTCATCGAGGGGGAGATCGTTCCGGTTTCGCCGCGCCATGACCCGCACGAGCGCGTCAAGTCGGGCCTGATCCTTACGATCGCGCGCCGGCTTCCGGATGATCTCTGGCTTGGTGTCAGAACCAGCATCTATCTGGCGGAGTTCACCTTCGTTGAACCCGATCTTTGTATCTACGACCGCGCCCTGAAACTGAACGAGGTTAAAGGTCCGGACCTGCTGCTTTTGATCGAGGTTGCGCATACGAGCCGTGTCTTCGACCTGGGGGTCAAAGCAAGGCTCTATGCGAGCTACGGCGTGCGGGAATACTGGGTGGTCGATGCCGAAACGCGGGTCACGACGGTTCATATCGGACCGACCGCCGCCGGTTGGGCGACCATTCGCGAAGTTCCTCCCACTGAATTTCTACGTCCGACGGCGCTGCCCGGCCTCGGCATCCGCGTCGGCGACATAGATTGAGATTCACGACCGAGTTTGACTTCGACTACCTCCCCCTTGTGCGCTCTCAGGGCGAGGTATTGCTCATCGGTTCGTCCCCGCGCAGGCGGGGACGAAGGTTACTATTGGATTCCCGCTTTCGCGGGAATAAACGGCCCGATTTGCAGCGCCCCTTTGCCTTTCCCCGCGGATGGGGGAAAGGATGCCGGTCTCCGCTCCGCTCCTTGCCCGGTCGGTCTACTCCGCGGCCACGCGCACATGGCCGAGGCGGCGGTTGAGCGAGTCCATGAGTTGCTCCGCAGCATCCGCAATGACCGTGCCGGGCGGGAAGATCGCTTCGGCGCCCGAGGCCTTCAGCGCCTCGTAGTCTTGCGGCGGTATGACGCCACCGACCACGATCATGACGTCCGGTCGGCCTTCGGCAGCGAGCGCGGCCTTGAGTGCCGGCACCAGCGTGAGATGTCCGGCGGCGAGCGACGAGATGCCGACGATGTGGACGTCGTTTTCGACCGCCTGGCGCGCGGCCTCCTCGGGGGTCGCGAACAACGGTCCGATATCGACGTCGAAGCCGAGATCGGCGAAGGCCGACGCGATCACCTTCTGGCCGCGGTCGTGTCCGTCCTGGCCGACCTTGGCGACGAGCATGCGCGGCCGTCGCCCTTCATCACTCTCGAATGTCGAGACAAGCTTTTGCACCCGATCGACCGCTTCCGACATGGCACCGGCCTCCCGTTTGTAAACGCCCGAAATGGCCCGGATTTCCGCGCGGTGGCGGCCGAACACCTTCTCCAGCGCGTAGGAAATCTCGCCCACCGTCGCCTTCGCCCGTCCGGCCTCGACCGCAAGCGCGAGCAGATTGCCGTCGCCGGTCTCGGCGGCGCGGGTCAGCGCGTCGAGCGCCGCCTCGACCTGCTGCGGGTTCCGCTCGCCGCGAAGCTGCTCGAGCTTTTCGATCTGGGAGGCGCGCACGGCGGTGTTGTCGACCTTGCGGACCTCGATCTCGCGATCGTCTTGCGGCCGAAATCTGTTGACGCCGATCACCGACTGGGTGCCGGAATCGATACGGGCCTGGGTCTTTGCCGCCGCTTCCTCGATGCGCAGTTTCGGAATGCCGGCCTCGATGGCTTTCGCCATGCCGCCCAGCTCCTCGATCTCTTGGATGTGGCCCCAGGCCTTATTCGCCAGGTCATAGGTGAGTCGCTCGACATAGAACGAGCCGCCCCACGGGTCGGCGATGCGGGTGGTGCCGCTCTCCTGCTGCAGGAAGAGCTGGGTATTGCGGGCGATGCGGGCGGCAAAATCGGTCGGCAAAGCCAAGGCCTCGTCGAGCCCGTTGGTGTGCAGCGACTGGGTATGGCCTTGCGTCGCCGCCATCGCCTCGATCGCGGTGCGGATGACATTGTTGAACACGTCCTGCGCCGTGAGCGACCAGCCCGAGGTCTGCGAATGGGTGCGCAGGCTGAGCGAGCGCGGGTCGGACGGGTTGAACTGCTTCATCAGCTTGGCCCACAGCAGGCGGCCGGCGCGGAGCTTGGCCACCTCCATGAAGAAGTTCATGCCGATCGCCCAGAAGAAGGAGAGACGCGGCGCAAACTTGTCCACCGGAAGCCCGACGGCAATGCCGGCGCGTACATATTCGACGCCGTCGGCGAGCGTGTAGGCGAGCTCGAGGTCCTGCGTCGCTCCCGCCTCCTGCATGTGATAGCCGGAGATCGAGATCGAGTTGAACTTCGGCATGTTCTGCGAGGTATAGGCAAAGATGTCGGAGATGATCCGCATCGAGGGCGAAGGCGGGTAGATATAGGTGTTGCGCACCATGAACTCTTTCAGGATGTCGTTCTGGATCGTTCCTGAAAGTTTGGCCGGCGGCACGCCCTGCTCTTCCGCGGCGACGATGTAGAGCGCGAGGATCGGCAGCACCGCGCCGTTCATGGTCATCGACACGCTCATCTGGTCGAGCGGAATGCCGGAGAACAGCGTGCGCATGTCGTAGATCGAATCGATCGCAACGCCTGCCATGCCGACATCGCCGGGGACGCGCGGGTGGTCTGAGTCGTAGCCGCGGTGGGTCGCAAGGTCGAAGGCGACCGACAGGCCCTTCTGCCCGGCCGCGAGGTTGCGGCGGTAGAAGTCGTTGGAATCCTCCGCCGTCGAGAAGCCGGCATATTGGCGTATGGTCCACGGCTGGGTGACATACATGGCCGGGTAGGGGCCGCGCACATAGGGTGCCATGCCGGGGTAGGTCTGGAGGAAGTCGAGCTTGGCGACGTCGTCCGGTCCGTAGATGGACTTGACCTCGATATCCTCGGGCGTGAGCCAGGGCGCGGCAGCGCTTTCCGCTGGCGCAGGGGCAACGTCCTTCCACTCCACCGCAGTGAAATCAGGGACACGCGTCATCGTCGTTTCCTCTTCAGCTCGACGAGCCGTCGTTCGTGCTCGTTGATCCAACCTTCCAGCAGCCTCGGTTCACCCAGGGGATAGGGCCAATAACGGGGATGTGGCCCATAACGCAAGCGAAGCGCGATCACATCGTCGGCCATAGGCCCCTTTCCATCACGCGTATGCGCTCGATCTTCGCGATCTCCATCGATCTCTGATCCATCTCATGGGCCTGCCGGAAGGATCGCTTGCTCGTGACTCGTTAAGACTTCAACCCGAGTGTCTCATGCGCCGAGCTCAGTGTGCCGAGCGCGTTGCAGCCAAGGAAGATAAAATCCTGAACGCCCGCCTCCTTGAGCGCGGCTTCGATGTCAGCCGGCCGCCCGGCAAGGTAGACGCGCGTTGCGCCGGCCGCCGCCAGCGCCTTGCCGGCGTCGGCTGCCTCAACCGGATAGACCTTGTCCGACGAGCACAGGCAGGCGAGCTTGGCGCCCGAATCCTTGAACGCGGCGAGCAGGGCGGGAAAGTCGGTCGTGCCCTCGGCTGTCGCAAAGCCGTCATTGCCCACCGTCTCGATGCCGCCCGCCTCGAAGAAATTTTTGGCAAAAGTCGCGCGGGCATTGAAATCGGCGAGCCGTCCGAGATTGGCAAGAAAGATCCTGGGTCGCGAGCCGGTTTCCGCCAGGAGCCGGTCGGATGCCGCGCGCAGCTTTTCAAACGGTTCGGCAAGACGGATGGGGCGGAGCGGCTCGACCGATGGAGCGCCTTGGCTCGGAGCGAGGGTCGGCGCCAAGGGAAGCACCGACACCGGCTCTTCGAAAATATTGGGGAACTCGCTGACGCCGGTCACCGGTTCCTTGCGCGAGGCGATCGCTTTGTTGCGCGCGGTTGCCACCGCCGCAACGTCCTTCTGCAGGCCTCCCGCCCGCAGCGTCTCCCAGATGCCGCCCGCTTTCTCGATCGACTGGAACAGCGCCCACGCCCCGTCGCACAGCTTGCGCGTCATCTCTTCGATGCCGCCCGCCCCCGCGGCCGGGTCGGCCACTTTGGCGAGGTTCGATTCCTCAAGGAGAATGAGCTGCGTGTTGCGCGCGACCCGGCGGGCAAAGCGGTCCGGTAGGCCGAGCGCATTGGTGCAGGGCAGAACGGTGACGGCATTGGCGCCGCCCAAGCCCGCTGCAAAGACTGCGATCGTTCCGCGCAGCACGTTCACCCACGGGTCGCGTTGGGTCATCATCCGCCAAGCGGTCTCGGCCGAGATGAAGACCGGCGCCGGTGAAAGCCCGCACGCCTCCTCGACCCGCGCCCACAGCTTGCGCGCGGCACGGAACTTGGCGATCGACATGATCTGATCGGCGTCGGCCGCGAGCCTCAAGAAGATCGCGCGCCGCGCCGCATCGAGCGCAACACCGGCGGCCTCCAGCGCCCGCAGATAGGCGACGGCGACGGCGAGCACGAAGCCCAGTTCCTGAATCTCAGAGCCGCCGGCATTATGGACGACGCGGCCGTCGGCGACCGCGAAGGGCCCGCGAAAGCCTTGCGCCGTCAGCTCCTGAACCGCTGCCGCGAATTGCGGCGCAACCTCCGGCCAGCCGGCAGCGCCGGACGCTGCCGCGGCCGCGCCCAGCGGATCGAGACCGAAGCGGATGTCCACGGCATCGGGGGCGATCCCGCATTCCTTGATGATCGCAGCAAGGTTTGCCGCCGCATCTTCTGCTTGCGGGCTCAGCTCGAGCTCGATCGAAATCCCTGCGTCCGCCCGCACGCCGTCCAACACCTTGGCGAGGGCGGCCTTGTCGGCGGAGATACCGTAGCCATTCGCCCCGATCGAACCGGCGAAAACGAGCACGAGGCCGTTGGCGCCGTTCTCCAGATCGTGCAGCGCCTCGGCATTGGCGGCGGCAGGATCGGGATGATCGACGCGCTGAAGAATCTGCCACGGCGTACCGGCAAGACGGCCGCCGAGCGGACGCGCATCGGTATCGGGTGGGTAAAGCGGCTGGATCGTCAGACCGTCATAGGTTTTGCTGACCAGTCGTTTCTCGAACGGCGCTCCCTTGAGTGCGCCTTCCACAAGCTTTAGCCATTCCTCCCGGCGGGCCGGAGGGAAATCGGCGGCGAGAGAGAGATCGGTGTCCTGCGTCATGGCCGGGAAAATGACATGGCAGAACGTTCGCGCCAAACGAATTAATCCACACAGGGCCGGGAACAGGGGTGCGGCATTGAACCACACGCGATCGTGCTGCGTCGCACGCTCCGCCGCCGCTCAGCGCGCGATTGCTTCGCCTTGAATCAACCGCTCTCCCCTTTGCCTTATCTTATGGCATGGTCCGAAAAGCTTGCCAACATTCGCGATCATGCATCCGAATTGGGCGGTCGCATTTACCGCCGCGAACCGTTTCCCACTTCGCCGGAAAATGCGCTAGACCATGATCCCGAAAAGCAGCGTCGGGTGGGCAAAGGCGCGCCAAGAGCGCGCCGTGCCCACGCGGCCAAGGCCGCCGAATACTAATTGGTGGGCATGCTTCGCATGCCCACCCTACAGTCACGCTCTAGCACTTCGGTAGCCTTTGCACGTCGCTGCAATCGAACAGCGTAGGGTGGGCAAAGGCGCGCCAAGAGCGCGCCGTGCCCACGCGGCCAAGGCCGCCGAGTACTAATTGGTGGGCATGCTTTGCATGCCCACCCTACAGTTCTTTTCGATCTGCCAGTTTTTCGGAATCATGCTTTTGGGACGGCGGCAGCCTTTGCACATCGCTGCAATCGAGACCGAGCAGTGCGTCGCGCACCGCGATTCCATTGATCACGCGATCCGGCGCGATCTCCGAGAGCGGCAACAGCACGAATGCGCGCTCGTACCAAAAGGGATGGGGAAGAACAAAGTCGGGATCGTTGGTCGCGAGATCGTCATAAGCGACGATATCGATGTCGATCGGGCGCGGGCCCCATCGCTGTTCATGCGCGCGGTCGCGGCCCAGTGCGACCTCGATCGCCTCCGCATGCGCAAGCAAAGCGCGCGGCGCGAGCATGGTCGTAACGATCAGACACAGATTAACGTATGCAGGCTGATCGACGTTGCCCCAGGGGGCGCTGCGATAGTCGGACGAGCGGGCAAGCAAATGCACCGCCTGTCCATCGCACAACAGCGTAACGGCGCGATCAAGCGTTGCGCGGACAGCGCCGACATTGCCGCCGAGCGAGAGTATGGCCTCAGCCACGCCGCTCGCGCCTGATCGAAACGCCGACATCCGCGAAGGTCGCAGCGATCGGTGCGTGCGGCTTGTGCACGGTGATGCGCACGGCGGTCACGCGCGGGAAGCGGGCAAGAACCGCCTCGGCGACCGCGCCGGCGGCCGCCTCCAACAGGCGCAGACGCTCGGCGCTGAACGACCGGTACACGCAGTCCACCACCTCGGCGTAAGATACCGTGCTTGCAATCCGGTTCGATCGCGACGCTTCCGTCAGATCGAGGGACAGCTCGATATCGATCAGGAAGGTCTGTCCGACTTTCGATTCGTGCTCCATCACCCCGTGATAGGCGTGGATCGCAAGCCCGGTCACAAAGATCGTATCGCCCGCCTCGCTCATCGCCTGCTCCGGATTGCCTGAGCGACCTTCAGGGCTTGCATCGTAGAGCTTACGTCATGGGTGCGCACGATCGCAGCGCCGTTCGCAACCGCGATGAGGTGGGCGGCGATCGACCCGCCCAGGCGATCCTGCGGGGGCGATGGCGAAAGCATATCGATGAAGCGCTTGCGCGAAGCGCCAATGAGGAGCGGCAATCCGAATGCGCGCAACCGGTCGAGCCGGGCAAGGACGGTGAGGCTTTGCTCGGCGGTCTTGCCGAAGCCGATGCCGGGGTCGAGCACGATCCGGTCACGGCGAATGCCGGCCTTGCCGGCAATGGCGAGCGAACGGGCAAAGAACGCTTCGATATTGTCCATGATGTCGATCGCCGGGTCCGTCTGCGCGCGGTTGTGCATGATGATCACCGGTACCCCGCGCGCGGCAACGAGGCGGGCCATGTTCGGATCGCCCTGGAGGCCCCAGACGTCGTTGACGATCGCAACGCCCTGGTCGAGCGCCCAGATCGCGATGTCGGCTTTCAACGTGTCGATCGATACCGGGATACCGAGCGCAACGGCGGCGGGCAGCACCGGGGCGAGGCGGCGTAGCTCCTCTTCGGCCGCAACTGGCACGGCGCCGCCATAGGGGCGGGTCGATTCTGCGCCGATGTCGAGGATGTCGGCGCCCTCGGCGACGAGCCGGCGGGCCTGCTCGATCGCCGCATTTGGATCAAAATACCGCCCGCCATCGGAAAAGGAATCCGGCGTGACATTGAGAACGCCCATGACCAATGGCCGGCTGCGACCCGCCAGTCCAGCGAATGCTGCCGGCGGAAATGGGGTGGTATCCGGAATGGGCTGGTCGATTTGCATTTTGCGGCTTTGCGCGCCGCAGATTGCGCTGTCAAGTCGGCCGCGGGCGCATCAAGCCACGCGCGAAAAACCATCGGCGGCCGTTAGTAGCTGATCTTGATCGGGAGGCTCTTGGCGGTTTCGATCCAGCGAAAGACCACCTTCTCCGACGGCAGAACGCGCACGAGCTTCAGCCGTTTGTTAACCTCGGCCATTCGTTTCGCAAGATTGCCGGGATTGCGGAATTTCAGCTCCCTGACCGTGTCGACCCCTGCTGCCTCCAGCAATTCGGCATAGTCTTCGCCGATCCCCTTGATCCGCATCTTGTCGGCGAAATTGGCGACACGGAGCAAGCATTGCGGGCTTAAGCCCGTCCGCTCGGCGAGCGCCTTGCGCCCTTTGACGTCCTTGGCCGCCTCAAGCAGCCTGTCGGTCGTCCGTATGCCAAACGACTTCAGCCTGTTCGCAAGTCCAGGCTGGATGACGTCGAGCTCGGCGATTGAGTATGACATGGTCGTCTCGTCTCGAAGGCGCGAGCTTCAGGTTGATCGATTGGAGTTGCTTAAGGCAGCAGTTGAGGTCGATGCCGCAATCGGGTCCGCCGTGCTGCCAAGACCAAGCAATCTTGGACGGATCACGCCGGTTCTACGCGTCGATCTTTGCGACTTAACGCCGATCTCGACGACGATCTGTCTTTCGACATCGCCCATGGCCCCCCCTCCACAGTCCGCCGGTCGTATCAATCATTTTGACATTACTGCGGCTAAACACAAAGATGCCACGATTGCGGAGCGGCGCCTTCCGAGCGACGTGTTGCGGGTGCGCAACGATTTCGATGCGTCGAACGCGATCGATCCCATGAGCTCGGGTGCGATTGGTGCACGCTGCGGCATTGCTAGCGTCGCTGTCTCGCCGCATGATGATGGCACGCAAATGCGGACAGGGTCCGCGGCGACACGGGCGCGCGCGACGGCGTTGGGGGACGCGATGACGAGCCTTGATCAGGACGGCAAGATCTTCGTTGGAAAAAGCGATAAGCCGGAGACGCTGACACTCGCCTTCGGCAACCGTCACGGGCTCATCACCGGTGCCACCGGTACCGGCAAGACCGTCACGCTGCAGGCGCTCGCGGAGGGTTTTTCGCGCGCCGGTGTTCCGGTATTCGCCGCCGATGTGAAGGGCGATCTGTCCGGCATTGCCGCCCACGGCGAGATGAAGGAGGCGTTCATCAAGCGCGCCGCCGGGATGGGCTTTGATTACGCGCCCGAGCAATTCCCGGTGGTGTTCTGGGACCTCTTCGGAGAGCAGGGCCATCCGATCCGCGCCACCATCCACGATATGGGACCGCTGCTGCTCACCCGCATGCTCGACCTCAACGACGTGCAGGAGGGCGTCATCAACATCGCCTTCAGGGTGGTGCGCGAGGCCGGCGCCGCCGACGATCCGGACAAGGGGCTGGTCGACCTCGAAAACCTGCGCGAATTGCTTGCTCATGTCAGCGCCCACGCCAAGACGATCGGCGCGCGTTACGGAAATGTCGCAGGATCAACGATCGGCGCGGTCCAGCGTGAACTGCTGGTGATCGAGAACCAGGGCGGCGACAAGTTCTTCGGCACGCCGGAGTTCGACCTTGGAGATCTCATGGCGACCGACGCGGACGGGCGCGGGCGCATCGGTGTCCTCGCCGCCGACAAACTCATGGAGAGCCCGCGCCTCTATGCGACCTTTCTGCTGTGGCTGATCGCTGAACTGTTCGATCAGCTCCCCGAGGTCGGCGATCTCGACAAGCCGAAACTGGTGTTCTTCTTCGACGAAGCGCATCTATTGTTCGACGAAGCGCCCAAGGCGCTGATCGACAAGATCGAGCAGGTGGTGCGGTTGATCCGCTCGAAAGGGGTCGGCATCTATTTCGTGACCCAAAGCCCGCTCGACGTACCCGACGAGGTGTTGGCCCAGCTCGGCAACCGCGTTCAGCATGCGCTGCGCGCCTTCACGCCACGCGACCAGAAGGCGGTGAAAGCGGCGGCCGAAACGTTCCGGCCCAATCCCGACCTCGATACCGCTCAGGTGATCACCGAGCTTGGCACCGGCGAGGCGCTGGTCTCGTTCCTCGAAGGCAAGGGCACACCTTCGATGGTCATGCGCACGCTCATCCGTCCGCCGGCGGCGCGGCTCGGCCCGTTAACGCCGGAGGAACGCAAGGCGATCATCGCGCGCAGCCCGGTTCAAGGCGAATACGACAAGGCGGAGCCGCACAAGTCGCTCGCCGCTGTTCTCGACAAGCATGCGGCAAGCAGCGCCGACGAGGCGAGCGAGGAGACGGGCGCGGAGCCGGCAGGCAAACGCGGCGAGTTGACGAAGGCTGCGCCGTCCGGGTTCTGGTCGCGCTTTTCCGCCGGGGTTGCGGGGTTCTTCAACCATCCCGCCGTCCGCCAGTTCGGTCGCTCGGTCGCTGCCGTCGTGGCGCGCACCGCGACCCGGGAAGCGATGCGGCGGATGGGCATAGGTGCTCGCCGAAGCTCGAGCCGCGGGCGCACCCACGGATTGGTCGGTTCCGTTCCGGAAGGAACGACGCCGGGGGCCGGTAACATGGTCGGGCTCGGATTCCTCGGTGATGTCGATGCGTTCGCCGGCGAGCGCGGACTGTTCGCCACCGCCAACCGCTCGTCCAAGCCGGTGCGCAAGATCGCGCTCGATCTCAAGCTTGGGCCCGTGCCCGATCCCGAACCCGAGCCGGTGCTCGATCTCAAGCCTGGGCCTGTGCCCGACCCCGAACCCGAGACGGTGCTCGATCTTAAGCCTGGGCCCGTGCCCGATTCCGAACCCGGACCAGTGCTCGATCGCAAGCCTGAACCTGTGCCCGATCCCGAACCCGAACCGGTGCTCGATCTCAAGCTTGAACCTGCATCTGATCCCGAACCCGAACCGGTGCGCGATCGCAAGCTTGAACCTGCATCTGATCCCGAACCCGAGCCGGTGCTCGATCTTAAGCCTGGGCCTGTGCCCGACCCCGAACCCGAACCGGTGCTCGATCTTAAGCCTGGGCCTGTGCCCGACCCCGAACCCGAGCCGGTTCTCGATCGCAAGCCTGAACCTGTGCCCGACCCCAAACCCGAGCCGGTACCCGCTTCCCAGCCGGACGTCATTACTCGAAGCACTGCCGACCCCGAGCGAGCGCCGGCGCTCGAGCCGCAATCCGCCTCCGAGCCGACCCCGCAGCCCGAACCGATTCCGAAGCCGAAACCCGCGCGGCGACCCGCCTCTAAGAAAAAAACCGCGCGCGCACCCGAGGTGCCGTCGGCGCTTGAACCTCCCGCCAAGCCCGGTGCGGAGCCGGAGTCTGCGACCCAGCCTCCCGCAGAGTCTGGCGCAGCGCCGGAGGCCGCACCCAAGCCCAAGAAACCAAGGAAGTCCAAACCGCCAGGGGCGCCAGCAGCCAAGCGTCCGCGCAAGCCTCGTTCAGGAAAAGTCTCATGACGACCCTCGACGCCGTCCTTGCCCATATCGATGACAACCTCGATGCAAGCGTTGAACGCCTGTTCGCTTACCTGCGCATCCAATCGATCTCGACCGACCCGGCCTATCAGGCCTACTGCCGTGAGGCGGCCGAGCATGTCGCCGCAGACTTGCGCAGCCTCGGTTTGTCCGCGGGGCTGAGGGAGACCGCCGGCCATCCGGTCGTGCTTGCGAAGGGTGGCAATGGCGATGCCGGCCGGGTGCTGTTCTACGGCCATTACGACGTGCAGCCGGTCGATCCGCTCGAACTCTGGGAGACGCCACCCTTTTCGCCGCGCCTTGCGATGCTGGCGGACGGTCGCAAGGCGATTGTCGCGCGCGGCGCCAGCGACGACAAAGGGCAGGTGATGACCTTCGTCGAGGCCTGCCGTGCCTTCAAGGCCGTGACCGGCGACCTGCCGCTGCCGATCACCGTTTTGATCGAGGGGGAGGAGGAGTGCGGCTCGAAGAGCCTGCCGGATTGGGTTACCGACAATGCCGGCGAACTCGCGGCCGACCTCGCGCTCGTCTGTGACACCGGGATGTGGGACTCGCACACGCCGGCGATCACGACCTCGCTGCGCGGCCTGCTCTATGAGGAGGTCACGATCACGGCCGCCGACCGCGACCTCCATTCCGGCCTGTTCGGCGGTGCCGCACAGAACCCAATCCGCGTTTTGAGCAAGATCCTCGGCGCCATTCACGCCGACAACGGGCGGGTCACCATCCCCGGCTTCTATGACGGCGTCGAGGACCTGCCGCCGGATGTGATCCGCGAGTGGCGTTTGCTCGGCTTCACCTCGGAGACATTCCTAAAACCGGTCGGCCTGAGCGTGCCGGCGGGCGAGACCGACCGCCTGTTGATCGAGCAGGTGTTCTCGCGCCCGACCTGCGACATCAACGGTATCTGGGGCGGCTATATGGAGGAGGGCTCCAAGACGGTGATCCCGTGCCAGGCCTCCGCCAAGCTCTCATTCCGCCTGGTCCGCGGACAGGACCCGGACAAGATCCGCGAGGCATTCCGCACCTTCGTGCGCGCGCGCCTGCCGCCGGATTGCAGCGCTACTTTTTACGATCACGTTGCCGCGCCGGCGGTGGCGGTGCCCTGGGACCTGCCGCAGCTTGCGACCGTGCGCCGTGCGCTTGCCGACGAGTGGGGACACGACGCGCTCCTTGTCGGCTCCGGCGCCTCGATCCCGATCGTCGCCGACCTCAAGCGGCTGTTGGGGATGGACACGCTGCTTGTCGGCTTTGCCCTCGACGATGATCGCGTGCATTCCCCCAACGAGAAGTACGACCTCACCTCATTCCATAAAGGCACGCGAAGCTGGGCGCGCATCCTCGCCGCGCTCAAGGGGTGAGTTTTACGTCACAGCAATCACGGTCCGTTTGGGCTCCTCGATATCCACCGATAGTTAGGACGTTTGCTTCCTGACAAGGCGTATGGACCCGGAAGTGCTGCGATCGGTCCAGTAATGACCACTCATTTCAGTCGGTGGAACGCCGACAACGCGATAGCGGAAAGCGCCGTAGTGAATCTCGCTCAGGGTACCCCGAAGGTGAATACTCGGATCACCTTGATATACGCCGATCACTTCGCAAGCCCCGTCTCCATGGCAAATTATGCGTTCGGCAAGCAGAAATGACGTAGATGATTTTGTTTTTAGGCGTATAGACAATGATGAGAAAGTCTGTGTGATCGTTGCGTTGCCGGTTACTGTCGCGCGCTCTCGATCTTCACCTGGGAACGAGTAGGAGGAGCGCAATTCGACGGTCCAATCTCCGGCAATGTCCGGTACTCCATGAAAAAGGCGACACGGCCACCATCGCCACAGCACCCTGTCAAAACTGGTCAAAGCAGCGGTAACTAACAGAACGGTGACCGAAAACGGCTTGGCGTGCTCCCAAGATAGGTCTACGCCGAAAACCCATAGGGAAGCTCCCCAAATCCCGGCCGCAAGAACGATGGTCGTGGTGGCCGACAGGCGAGTGAGCATGAGCGGAACAGATGTTTGAGCGGCAAGAAATCCGGGAACTGCTGCGGAAGATACATTTCAGAGGCCTTCCTTGCTACCCATTGCTGGTCGTCTTCTTCACAGGTAGAGGAGGTCCGCCGAATTGCATTCCAATGCTTAGGGTTCCCGAGCCGGACAAAGGATTTATCTTTGATGAGGATTTCTGTGAAAGGGTTAGAGAAGCGACAATAGTCAACGAGAGTGCGCACGACGGTGCCGTGGTATTCGGTAGACCCGTTACTTCCGCACTCTACAGATGCATCGGATGGTCATATCGCATCATCGCCGACTGGACAAGCGCCGGTGCGGAGGCGAACAGGGGCGCAGCATACAACAGTGCGATATCGCTCTCGCAATGTTCGGGGGTGGACTGGGTTTGCCTTTTCTCGCGTTCGGAACTTGAGGTCTTCCGGCGTGGAGAGCCAGCCTTCCTGGAAGTGAACGACAGACCTACAGACGCAAGAAATCCGCGATCTCAAGCGATGGCGGGGTCGTGAAATGGAGATCGAAACGATTATCTGTTGCTTGTCTGCCTAAGCAGCCTTCGATGGCTTCGTAGAGGTTCTGAAGCAGCTCTTCGAAGGTCTCGCCCTGGGTGGCGCAGCCGGGAATCGCTGGAACTTCGGCCCAGTAACCGCCGTCCTCCGCTTCGTGTACGACGACCTTGATCTTCATGCCTTGATCCTTGTCCGACAAACCGATGTGTTTCTCCGCGACCACAAAGATCCCTTGTCCCACCGCAGGGCGAGCGGCCGCTAGAGCGCGATGGCTTCAGGTTGAATCTATAGCGCTCTTCTTCTTCTTGTTTTGTCGCATGATCTTGTCCGAAAAGTCTGCCAACTTTTCAGGATCATGCTCCAATGCGAGGTGCGCATGCAGCGCATCGGCGCGGTTCGTTCCGGTGCGGCGCTCACAAATCCAGGGCCGGCAGGCGCGATAAATCCGGCAGAACCGCGGTGGGCGCTTGCTTTCCATACTCGTCCGGCGCCCGGGTGCGGTTGACCCAGACTGTGCGAAAGCCGAAAACGCCCGCGCCCATGACGTCCCAACGGTTGGATGAGACGAACACGACTTCGGCGGGGCCGACGCCGAATGTGTCGGTCACCAACCGATAGGTTTCCGGTCGCGGCTTGTATTGGCGGACGGCTTCGATCGACAGCACCGCATCGAGATCAGCGCCGAGCCGCGCGGCTTTGACCGCAGCGTCGAGCATCTGTGCCGAACCATTGGAGAGGATCGCCGTGCGGCGACCGCGCTCCTTGAGTTTGCGCAGGCAGTTGCGGGCGTCGGTAAATGCATCGAGCACGAGGTAAGCGTCGAGCAGCTTGGGGCGTAGCGCGCGGTCCACCGACGGCACGCGCGCGAGCGCGAAGTCGAGCGCGTCGGCGGTCAGCGTCCAGAAATCGCGATAGCGGCCGGCGAGCGTCAGCGTCCAGGTGTATTCGAGCTGTTTTGTCCGCCAGATGTCCGATAGGCGATCGGCGTCTGGTCCGGCCGCCTCACGATGCCGGCCGATCGCCGCGTGAACGTCGAACAGCGTTCCATAGGCATCGAACACATAGATCGGCGAGGCCATGCCTCCTCCCGGCACTCCCTTCTCTTTTATTGTCGCATGATCTTATCCGAAAAGCAGCGTAGGGTGGGCAAAGGCGCGCCAAGAGCGCGGCGTGCCCACGCGGCCAAGGCCGCCGAA
>JANQIP010000246.1 GCA_028282095.1 Xanthobacteraceae bacterium
CGCGCGCAGGCATATATTCGTTCCGGACACCGCGGCGATGGTCCATGGGAAGCACCAGCCGTTGCAGTGAAACATCGGCAGCGTCCACAGATAGGCCGGATGCCGGGGCATCTGCCAGTCGAGGACATTGGAGACGGCGTTGAGATAGGCGCCGCGGTGGTGATAGACGACGCCCTTGGGGTTACCCGTTGTTCCCGAAGTGTAGTTGAGCGTGATCGCTTGCCACTCGTCGGACGGCGGCTGCCAGGCGAAGTCGGGATCGCCTTCGGCAAGAAGGTCTTCGTAGGTCAGCGTCCCGAGACGCGTTCCGCCCTCGAATGTGGGATCATCGACGTCGATCACGAGAGGCGGCGCATCGAGGGATCGCAAGGCGTCGCCGACGACGCCGGAGAACTCGCGGTCGACGATCAGCGCCTTAGCCTCGCCGTGGCGCAAGATGAACGCGATGGTGTCGGCGTCCAACCGCGTGTTGATCGCGTTGAGCACCGCGCCGGCCATGGGCACGCCGAAATGGGCCTCGAACAGCTCCGGCAGGTTCGGCAAAACCGCCGAGACGGTGTCGCCCTCGCCGATCCCGCGGCGGTGCAAGGCCGAAGCAAGCCGGCAGCATCGCGCATAGGTCTCGGCCCAACTGCGCCGCAAGCTGCCATGGACGACCGCCGTATGCTGCGGAAAGATCGCTGCCGACCGGGCCAGAAATGTCAGCGGCGTGAGCGCCACATAATTGGCACCATTCTTGTCGAGATCGCGGGCATAGGCATTCTCGTCCCTGGGTGGGGATTTCATCCGGCCGTCTCCTTCCGCAAAGGGCTGTAACGAACGCTCCTTAGTGCTCAAACGGGTTGCGAATTATCTCAAATGCTTAGATCGAAAATGTACCTAGATTTTTTGGAAAATGTACTGAATTGTATTTTGTTTTTGTCAATCTTTACTTGTACAATTCTTCGTAATACAGTAATTTCCGCGGATTCTGTAATGCATTGATTCCAATGGAATAAGATGTTCCGAGATGACCGAGCCCTCATCCCGCAAGAAGCGCCCAAAGCCCAATTCGGACACCGCCTCCAATGCTGCGGCAGAATCGAAGGCTCGCCCGTCCAAGCGAGGGATCGGACCGCCGGAGCAAGTCAAGAAGGTGTCCGCGGGCAAGCCGGTTCCACCGGCCGAAGCAAACAATCACGCGCTTCTGAGCGCGGGCCTGGACTATATCAGCCAGGGCATCAGCGTGTTCGATTCCGAGCTTCGGCTTGTGGCGTCCAATGCCAGATTATTCGAACTCTTGGACTTTCCGCTTGAGCTCGCGGCTTTGGGCACGCCCTTCGAGGCGTTCATGCGTCACAATGCGGAACGCGGGGAATATGGGCCCGGCGACATCGAGAAGCAGGTCAGAGAGCGTGTCGAGTTGGCCGAGAAGTTCAGCAAGCACTATATCGAGCGAACGCGACCGGACGGCATGGTCATCGCAGTGCAAGGGACTCCGCTGCCGCACGGAGGGTTCGTTAGCGTTTTCACGGATATCACGGAGCAACGAAAAAACGAGATCGAACTCAGCGGGCGCAGCGCCGTGCTGGAGGAGCGGGTCAAGGAAAGAACGGCAAAGCTGAGTGCGGCGAACAAGGAGCTTCGAAAGATGATCGAGGCTCAGAAAAAAATGGAGTCCGCACTTGTTCAAGCGAAGAAGATGGAAGCCGTCGGGAGAATTGCCGGCGGGCTTTCTCACGACTTCAACAATCTTCTCACCGTCATTCTCGGGAATCTCGAGGCCCTTCGGGAGCGATATGAAGATTGGGAAGAGATTGTCGATCACCTGGAGCCGGCGATCCGCGCAGCCCGACGGGGCGCGGCTTCGACCCGGCAGCTTCTAGCGTTCGCCCGCCGGCAACCGCTTCAGCCGGTTCCTGTCGACGTCGCAAGCCTGATGGCCGACATGGTGCCGCTGCTTCGTCGGTCCATGGGCACCATCGAGATCGCGGTCATGTCCAAAACCGGCGACAGCCTGTGCTGCGCGCTGGCGGACCCCCACATGCTGGAGAATGCGCTGCTCAACCTGGCGATGAACTCGCGGGACGCCATGCCGAGTGGAGGACTGCTCAGCATGGAAATCGAGCGCGTCAGGCATGACGGCAGGGCCCTGTTCGATGCGCAGGTTCCGCAAGGGGACTACGTCCAAATCTCCGTGCGGGACACGGGGCTAGGAATCGACAAGGACATATTTCCACGGGTATTCGAGCCGTTCGTCACGACAAAGGATGCGGGATCGGGCACCGGTCTCGGACTGAGCCTCGTCTACGGTTTCGTCAAGCAGTCAGGCGGCTTCATCAAGATCGACAGCGAGCGCGGGACCGGGACATGCGTAACATTCCTGTTGCCTTACTCATCGACCGGGGTGGAAACGACTGAACCCTTGGTTCCGTCGGTGTCCGCTGGCGAGGTCGGGGAGAAGCTCGTGCTACTCGTCGAAGACGAGGAGGACGTTCGATCGATTATCCGCCATCAGCTATCGGAATACGGCTACATGGTGGTCGAAGCGCGTGATGCACGCCAAGCGATGCACCTGATCGACACGATCCAAGGCATCGATATACTGATCTCGGACGTCATGATGCCGGGACCGATGAATGGACTGGATCTGGCAAAACACGCGCGCGTCGTGAGACCGGCCATGAGAGTCGTGCTGATCAGCGGCTATGTGGAACAGATGGATCGTTCCTCCGGCGACGAGAGCGATTTCCCGCTTCTGAGAAAACCATTCGACAAATCGGAACTCTTCAAGTTGATTGCGGGCTCGGCCTGACGCATCGCACGTTCGCAGACATCGTCGGCATGGTAGAGAACAGGGGACTGGTTTACGTCGTCGACGACGAACGCGATGTCGGCAACCTCCTGACGCGCGCGTTGTGGGACGCGGGCTACAGTGCCGAGTCCTTCGTCCGTGGACGGGATTTGCTGCGCCAAGTCAAGCGCCGGGCGCCCGATCTTTGCATCGTGGACTTGGGTCTACCCGATATGGACGGCCTGGACGTGCTCAAGCAGCTCGACGCGTTGGGCAGTGTGCCGACGGTCGTTCTGACGATCCGGAGCGATCCGACGGACCGGATCGTCGGACTCGAGCTGGGGGCCGACGACTATGTGGCCAAGCCCTTCGAACCCCGAGAGGTCGTGGCCCGGGTCAAGGCGGTCCTCAGACGCGTTCGGGCAGCCCAGGAGGCGACCGCCACGGGGGCTCCGTCGATCGCCCGCTTCGCCGGTTGGAGCTTCGATGTCGGCCTGTGCGTGCTCCACTCGCCCGGCGGATCGCGCATTCAGCTCAGCGCCAGCGAGGCAAAGCTCCTCAAGGCGATGGTGCTCTGCCCGAATCGGGTCTTGTCGCGGGAGTTCCTGCTCGACCAACGCAGCGGCAGAGAGCTTTCGCCTTACGATCGCAGCATCGACCTCGCGGTGTCGAAGCTCCGGCAGAAGATCGAGGAAGACCCGCGCAACCCCACCATCATCACGACCGTCTACGGCGCGGGATACGTGTTCACGGCGACTGTCGAATGGGATCATCGGTGTTGAGCTCTGAGGCAGGCTTGAAAGCCCGAGTCCACCCGGATCGTCAATGCTCTGAACCGGTTTTCCTGGCGAAATACAGATCGTGGAGGTGGTCAACATCCACATCCGCGGCCACCTGGGACATGACGATCTTTCCCGCCTGCATCAGATAGACATAGTCGGCGACCGAAAGCGCCTTGTACGTGTTCTGCTCCACCAAAACGATCGTGCGCCCCTCCTCCTTGAGTTGCCTGAGACCGGCGAAAATCTCGTCGACGATGACCGGAGCCAAGCCGAGCGAGGGCTCGTCGACCAGGAAGATTCGAGGCTCTTCCATCAAGCCACGACCCAGGGCCAACATCTGGGCCTCGCCGCCGGACAACGAGCCGGCAAGCTGGCGCCGGCGCTCGCTCAGTCGCGGAAAACGTTGATACACGGTTTTCAGGTTCGCTTGCGCGCGCGGCCGGGTGCGCTTCGGAAACGCGCCCATCAGCAGATTGTCCTCCACCGTCATATCGCGGAACACCATGCGGCCTTCGGGGACCATGACGACGCCTTCATTGACCATGTTCCAAGTGGAGGTCCCCGTGCGGGCGCAACTGTCGACCACGATGTCCCCTTGGCTCACCGTCACCAGACCCATGATGGCCCGCAGCAGCGTCGACTTGCCGGCGCCGTTCGGCCCAAGGATCGCCGTGGTCGTCCCGGCCTCGACCGACAGGCTCACGTCCCAAAGAACGTTGACGGCGCCGTAGCCGGCCCGAATGTCCTTGATGTCAAGCGCTGCGCTCACCTGTGTAGCTCCTCATCACCTCGGGGTCGCGGAAGATCCGCTCTGGTGTTTCGTCGGCGATGACCTTGCCGAAATCGAGAACGACGGCGCGTTGGCAGAGCTCGGAAATCGTCTCGATATCGTGCTCGATGATGACGATCGCGAGTCCTGTCTCTTCGTGGAGTTGCTTGATCATCTGGGTGAACTGCCGCTTGCCCGTCGTCTCGAGGCCGGCAAGCGCTTCGTCCAACAACAGCAATTTGGGATCGGTCGCCAGCGCCTTGCCCACCTCGAGCGCCTTGTGCTCGGTGAGGGCGAGATCATTGGCGGCATTGCGCTCCGCTCGCTCGGTCAAGCCGAGAAAGTCGAGGATCTCGTCGATCCGTTTCGGGTCGGAGTGCCCGGTACCGAATTTCTGGGCGACGATGAGGTTCTGACGAACGGTCAACTCGTGCAGCGGCTGGGGGATCTGGAAGGTCCGCGCGATCCCCGCGCGGGCGCGCGCATGAATCGGCTGCTTGAGCAGGTCCATCGCGATGAAGCGGGCATTGCCCGCCGTTGGCTTGACGAGACCTGAAATCACATTGAACACCGTCGTCTTGCCGGCCCCGTTGGGTCCGACCAGACCGACAAACTCGCCATTGTCGACCCGCAGATTGACGTTGGAGAGCGCAGCCAGGCCGCCGAAGGCCACGGAGATATCCTCAAGCTGCAGCATGATGCCCTCGCGTCACCGTTTGCCGGACGAGCGTCACCGTTTGCCGGACCAGGGGGACAAGCCCGGTGGGGCTCAGCACGATCATCGCCACGAGAAGCGCGCCGAGGATGATTTCGTGCCCGTGAGGGAGAAAGCTCTTGAACACCAATTGATCCACCAAGTAGATCACCAGCGCGCCGACCAACGGACCGGAGATAGTTCGGTAGCCGCCAAAGATCGCGGCGACGATGGGCAGGACCGTCCACAACCCCGAAAACGCATAGTCGGGATCGAGGAAGTTGATTTGGTGGGCATTGAAGGCGCCGACAACGCCGGTGATGAAGGCCGATAGCGCCAGCATCATGGCTTTCAACCGGGTGCTGGGAACACCAACAACCTTCGTCGCATCCTCGGTGTCGTGCATGGCCAGCAGCGCCAAGCCCACCGTGCTTCGGCGGAGCCAGGCGTAGCCGGCCATGGCCATCAGCACGATCGTCAGGATCACATAGTAGCTGCCGATCTTGCTGCTCAGGTCGAACCCTGCAACGGTGGGGAGCACCGGGATGCTGAGGATTCCACCCGCTCCGCGGGTAATGCTCTCCAGCTCCGTGGCGAGAATGCGGAAAATGTGAGCGAAGGCGAGGATAGAAAGAGCAAAGTAAGGGCCACGCAGCCGCAAGGCCGGCATGGTGACCACGGACGCGATTGCAGCTCCCGCGCCGCCCGCCAACATGGCGGGGAAAACGGGCCAGCCGGCGTCCAGCGTCAGGAGCGCCGAGACATACGCGCCGACGCCAAAGAACGCCGCATGACCGAAGCTCACCATGCCGCCGAGATTGCCGAGCATGGCCCACGCAACGGCGATGCCGCCGATGGTCAGCGCCGCAACGATCAGGCTCATGACGTAATCGACGTGCCCCAGCGCCGCGGGGACCAATAAGTATAGTGCAATAACGGCCACAGCCGGCAGGATGCCATTCGCCCGCATCAGCCCCTCCTTACCCCGAAACCGAACAAACCCTGTGGGCGCAGGAGAAGCACGACCAGAAACAGCACCATGCCGGTGAGTTCCTGCAATGACGAGCTGAAATAGGTTACCGTCAAAGCCTCGACGACCCCAATCAGTATGGCACCCAACAGAACGCCGGGAATGGACCCCATGCCCGCCAGCACGGTGATGATGAACGCCTTGACGGTCAGCGCATGTCCCAGCGACGGTTCAATGACCTGTCCGGTAAAGATCGCGATGCCGGCAACGGTCGCGAGGATGCTGGCGACCACGAAAGAGAGGATTTCCGTCTGCCGCGGATTGACGCCCATCAGCATCGCCGCTTTGCGATCGGACGAAACCGCCCGGGTCGCGCGCCCGTACCAGGTTTGCGACAGCCACCACCAGGTGGCGCCGACCAGGGCAACGCTGATGAGGAAGAAGAGTATTTCCGAGCGACTGCTGAAAAGGAGATCGCCGAACACCACGGCTTGCTGGAACCACGGTGTCGTCGTTGAACGAATATCGGCGGACCAAACCAGCAGAACGAAGTTCGTCAGGATGATGCCGATACCAAAGGTGAGAATGAGCGAGTTGAGTTCACGGTCCTTTTTGATCCGGTCGATCAGGAGATACACCGCGATCGCGACCACGCTGACCACGACCATCGCGAAGGGAATGGCCGCCAACGGATTGAGGCTCCATTGGCTTTCTGCGGTGTATGCGACATAGGCAGCAAGCAACACCAACTCGCCATGTGCCAGGTTGATGATCTTCATCGTCCCGAACACCAGCGCGAGGCCGAGGGCGACGAGCGCGTAATAGGTGCCGGTGAGCAGGCCCGAATAGAGCGCCTGCAAGGTCAGCTCAAACATGTCCGTGGCTCCGTGAGAGCGCCGGGGCAGCTTCTACTCAGACCACGGTGTCGAGGGGAATTGTTTGTCTCCCGTCGCGGCGTTCTCGGGCCACACGAGCACGACCTTTTCGCCCTGATGCTGTCCCATGCGGTGGCTGAAGAGGGGGTTGTCGCCGTTTTCGTTGAACTTCACCTGACCGATCAAGGTGTCGGAATCGGTCTTGCGCACTTCTTGTGCGAGGCCTCCCGTGCTCAGTGTGCCGGCCTTTCGGGCGCGCAAGATGGCATCGAGCAGCAGCTTGGTCTGAACGTAGCCGAATTGCCCAAGGTAATCGGGCTCCTTCCCGTGCAGTTTCTTGTAGGTCTCGGCGAAGTCTTTGGCTTCCGGCGACGTGAACTCGGCCGGATAAGGAAGCATCGAGGTGCCGTAGACCGTCTGAACCAGGTCGTGGAACTCGCCATTCATTTTTGACGTGGCGAGCGACCAAACGCCCACGACGGCTTTGACATTTGGCTTGAGCACCTTTCCAGCCTTGAGAATAGCGACATAGTCGTTCTCATAAGCGACCATCCCGATGGCATCGGATTTATCTCGCAGCTTGACCTTGTTGATCAGCGGTTTGAAGTCGGACGTCCCGCCGTCGAACGCATGCAGGACGACATCGATGCCTTGACCGGACAAGTCCTTGTCGACTGTCTTGGCCAAATCGGACGTCGCTTCCTTGGTATTGTAAAGGATCGATACCTTCTTGACCTTCATGTCCTTCAGAAGGCCCATCATCGCCCTCGAGTATCCTTGGGTATTATTGATTCGGAAGAAACCCTTGTGACCGCGTTGCGTAAGCCCCGGTGCCACGCCGCCGGAGGTTATGTAGACCAGCCCTGCTTTGTTGGCGGCTTCCGAGGCCGGACCGATGATGTTGGACCCGTAGCCTCCGGTCAGCGCAACGACGCCTTGGCTCGACATCTTCTCGACGGCCGCCACAGCCTTCGCCGGATTGGTTTCGTCATTGATGGTGATCAGCTTGACCGTGTATCGCCCCTTGTTATCACGGTTGAATATATCCACCGCCACGGCAATGCCTTCGTGCATTCCGGTGCCGACCCTGGCAAGCTTGCCGGTGAGCGGAACATGCGTCCCGAGGAGAATATCCTCGGCATGAGCGCCGACGACACCGATAAGGGTAATGGCGCCTGCGATTGCGATGGTTTTGAGGTATTCTCCCATGACGTTCACTCCTCTTTGACGTATTTGTTGGATTTGGTTTCTTTATCTTATAACGCTTTTCAGACCGTCTAGCCATCCGCCATCGCCGCGGCCATTTCGAACAGTTTTCGCTTGAGCACCTTTCCCGTGGGACCGGCCGGGAACTCTTCCAGCCGGACGACTTTGGATGGCACCTTGTACGCCGCCAAACGGCGCGCCGCGAACATCCTGACCTCCTTCTCGGTGACGGTGCTTCCCGGTGCCATCTGGACGAACGCGACAATCTCCTCGTTGCCGGGCACATGTCGCCCGACAACCGCGGAAAAGGTAATGGCGGGATGGCTATTGAGCACGCCCTCAACCTCGACGGGATAGACATTAAAGCCGGAGCGGATGATCAGATCCTTCACACGACCGACGATGTAATAGTGATCGTTTGCTCCGGCCCGAGCCAGATCCCCGGTCCTCAACCAGCCATCGTCCGAAACAACCTCTGATGTCGCCTTCTCGTCTCGGTAATAGCCCGCCATCACGTTGGGGCCGCGCACCCACAGTTCGCCGACGTCGCCGGATTCGACGTCCCTGCCATCAGTCCCGACGATTCTGATTTCCAGGCCCGGCAAGGGTCGCCCAACGGAGTCGTCGTCCCTCGGAGTCTCGATCCGCGTCTGGGTGACCGTCGGCGAGCATTCCGTCAGTCCATAACCATTGTTGAGGAGCTTCCCCAGTTTCTCTTGCACGCGCCGTTTCAGGTCGACGTCGAGCGGCGCCCCGCCGGCGGACAGGTAGCGCAGTTTCGCGGTTTCGAGCGTTATGTGGTTGGCATCCACATACTCCAACAGCCGCGCGAACATGGCCGGCACACCTTGAAACACAGTGACCCGCCATCGCAACGCGTCCACAAGGTGGGCAGCATCGAAACGTGGAATCAGTTCGAGGCAGGCCCCGGCGCACATCGTGCCCAGAAATGTGGAGCTCAAACCATAGACGTGCGAGATCGGCAACACGCCGTAAACATGATCGTCGGCCGTCAAGCCCCGTAAACGGCTCGACATCTGGGCAATGTAAAGGAGGTTGCCATGGGTCAGCATCACGCCTTTGGGTTTTCCGGTGGTGCCGGTCGTGTATATCAGTGCCGCCACCTGTCTTTCCGCCTCGGGAAACACGGGTTCGACTTCGCAATCCTGGATCGTCCCGAAGGCCACGGTCGAAGACGTGCCAATGCGCATCTGCCTGGCACCGGCGGATTGTGCGTGGCGGGCGGCCTCGGACGAGGCATCCACGGTGTACAGAATGCGCCGCGGCCGGCAATGCCCTTGAATTTCGTTGATCTCGCGCTCCGATAACCTTGCATTGACCACAACCGCCCAAGCGTCCAGAGCAGTGACAGAGAAGACGAGGATCGCAAGACCAATCCCGTTTTCACTGAGAATCATCACGCGGTCGCCGGCTCTAACCCCCAGATCGGCGAGCGCCGTTTTGGTTTTGTCTATAGCTTTGACCAGATCCATGTAGGTTAGCGTTATGTTGCCCGCCACTAACGCCGGGGCGTCGGGCGATCGCCGCGCACAGCCCTGGGAAATGTCGAACAGGCGCGTGGGTCCATCGCCCCGATCATGCAACCAACCGCTCACGCCTGGGCCTCGCGGATCATGTTGCGGGCGATAACCAGCTGTTGGATCTGCGTCGTTCCTTCGTAGATGCGGAATAGCCGGACATCACGGTAGAATCGCTCGGCGGAATAATCGGAAATGTAGCCGGCGCCGCCGTAAATCTGCACGGCGCGGTCGGCGACGCGGCCCACCATCTCGGTGGCGAACATCTTGCAGCAACCCGCCTCGGTGCTGACATTCTCGCCGGCATCGCGACGGCGAGCCGCGTCCAACACCATGCAGCGGGCGGCGTAGGCTTCGGTCTTGCTGTCGGCCAACATGGCCTGGATAAGCTGGAACTCGGCAATCGGTTTACCAAACTGGTGACGCTCCATTGCATAGCGCAGGCTGTCACGGATCAACCGTTCGGCCACGCCGACGCTGACGGCCCCGATATGGATGCGTCCGCGGTCAAGCGTCTTCATCGCCGTCCTGAAGCCTTGCCCTTCAACTCCGCCAAGCAAGGCATCCGCCGGGACGCGGCAATCGTCGAAGATCACGTCACAAGTGTGCGCGCCCCGCTGTCCCATCTTCTTGTCAGGCCTACCGAGTGACAACCCGGGCGTGTCCGCTTCCACGAGGAATGCCGACACGCCGCGTGCGTCGGTGGAATCGGGATCGGTCCGGGCAAACACCGTGAACAAGCCGGCCTCGGGCGCATTGGTGATGTACCGCTTGGTTCCGTTCAGAACATAGTTGTGACCGTCCCGACGCGCGCTCGTGCGCAGCGAGGCGGCGTCCGAGCCCGCGTCCGGTTCGGTCAGTGCGAAGGCGCTGACGATTTCACCCGAGGCCAATCTCGGTAGATAGCGCTGCTTCTGTTCGTCGGTGCCGTCCATGACCAGGCCCTGGCCACCGATCCCGTTATTGGTTCCGAAAGCGGAGCGAAAAGCTGGGGATGTCTGTCCCAATTCGAACGCGAGCCTGACCTCCTCTTCCATGGACAGGCCAAGACCGCCGTATTCTTGCGGGAGCGCGTAGCCAAACAGGCCCATCTCGCGCATCTCGGCCACGATGTCCGCTGGAATGGCATCGTTTTCCGCGACCTCGTCCTCCAGGGGAACGAGGCGCTCACGAACGAACCGGGAAGCAGTTTCGAGGAGTTGGTGCAGCGTATTCTGATCAAGGGCCATGGCTTTTTCCTTGAGCAATGCTTTGCCCCGAATTCACGTCTGCGTGTTCATCTCGAGATTGCGAATTCAACGTTGCGAACCATTTCGACAAGCCGTGGACCGAGGTCCTTCTCCAGAAACTTCCGGTCGAGCAGAAATGATGGACCTCCGCAGTTGAACGCCTTGACCGATGAGCCGTTGCGGAGCACGAGCGGCACGCCGACGGCGGCTACGTTCGGATTCCACTCCCCGAACGAGACGGTGAACCCCCGTGTTGCGATGTCGTCGATCGCCTTGGCAATGCCGTCGCGGATTCTTGGCCATTCCTCGCGCTGCGAGCGGTCGCGAATGCGATTGACCAGCAGCGTGCGTTCGTCCTTCGGAACGGCCGCGAGATATGCGCGCCCCATCGACGTCGTTGCGATGGGAATTCGCGATCCGATACCCAACAACAACGTGACCGCCCTATCGGCACGGCAGCTCTCAAGATACAGCATTGTCAGCCTGTCGCGGCCACCCAAACCGACCGAAACTCCCGAGTAATCGGCAAGCTCCTGCATCAGGGGTCGGGCGACCTCGCGGACATCCTCTCCCGCAAGGCAGGCATAGCCAAGCGACAGCACCGGCGCGCCCAACCGGTACTTACGAACGGGCTCCAGGTAAACGAGGTAACCGAGCGAACTCAGCGTATGGGTCAACCGCGACACGGTGGGTTTAGGCAAACCTGTCCGCTCGGCAATCTCCTGATTCCCCAACGGGCCATCGCTCGGCTTGAATGTCCGAAGGATCTCTAATCCGCGCGCCAGGGCCACGACGAAACCGCGGTCCCCCCTTGCCGGGGTCTCGATGAGCTCCGACACACCACGCTTGGCCGCTCCTCGCCGTTTCCTCTTCCGTTCTCCCACTACCCTGCTCGATTCCACGCCTTTCGAGCTCCGAAAAGAAACTCATCGTCAGATACTCTGACATCAACCAACAATCGCGTCAACAAAAACGAAATTAATTTTCGCAGTACGAAATTAGGAAAACAGGGTACTTGAAATCCTGGTCCCAAAGCTGCGTAACAATGCGGCTCGCGAGCGCATCAACCGCCCGAAAGTGAAGAGCGCGCCCAACAGGTGGACACAGGGATCGCTCGCACACCACTTCACCGAACTCGGGAGCTCCGGTGAAATCCGCGCCATCGTGCCGGCCGGCAACGAAGCGGCCTTCGCGGAAGGCGTCGACATCACGCGACGGTCAAGGTGTTATCGATTGAGCTGATATTGCGTCCGGGGCTGTCGGGCCCCGAACTCGAAACTGATTGTTTGTTAGGTCGTGAGCTGGCGCGCCACGGTCGATGACGATGGGCCTATGCTTCCAGACGACGCATCAGGCGCATATCAAAGGCTTTCAGTCAGTTTCAAAGACTTCGCCACTTCGGAAAGACGCAAAAGGAATCGCGCGAGGTCGGCATTGGAGGGCTGCTCACTATACGTCAGAGGCGCAGGAGGTCGCGTTTGAACTCGCCATCCACCATGCGGAAGAACGCGACGGGGGTAATCGCATCCCCGTCGCTCGCGATCCGCTCTTCGAGCTCCCGCAGCACCAGCCCGGTAATCACGGGAATGTCGAGCCGCAACGCTTCCGTTATGGCGACCCATCGCATGTCGCTCAGCTCGGTAATGCCACTGGGCTCATAGCCGTCAAGTTGCGTAGGTTTTTTGACGTCCACGCAAAAGAAACGTGCGTCGAAACGGTGGGGAAAGCCGGGAGGCGTGATCGCCCGCGCGACCAGGTGAAGCGCCGCAAGGTCCGGGTAAAGGCCGGCGCGCGCGAATTCCGCCCACGAGCCCCGCGGAATCTCTCCGGACACCGGTGGCGGCGCGCCGATCGCGATGCCGGTTTCTTCGAACGTTTCTCGAATCGCCGCGAGCGCCAAAGCGCGCGGGAAATCGCTGCCGCGGTTCTGTGTTTCACGCAAGAGCAGCAGCTCTACGGCAGGATCCAGAGGCGTCGACGCCGGCATCGTGCCGTCGACCGCGTCCATCAACCCGCCAGGAAAAACGAATTTGTTCGGCATAAATGCGTTCCCGGCGTGCCGCCGACCCATCAGAACTCTCGGAGGCCCGTCGGTGCGGTCGAGCAGGATCAGCGTCGCTGCGTCTCTTGGCTCCACCAAGGGATGATCCGTATCGCGCTCGCTGTCGATGAGGTGGCGGGGGACGATCCGCATTTCATCTAATTCGCAGGCGCCAAGGCACGCTCGCCGGATCCGATATAAGCCTCGATCACCTTCGGTAACTGCCGCACGTCTTCCGGCGCGCCATCGGCGATGACCTCGCCGTAATTCAGCACAACGATGCGATCGGCAAGGTCGGTCACCATCTGCATATCATGCTCGACCCACAGGATCGCCATGTTGAGTTCGTGCCGCATCCGCAGCAGAAAACGGGCGAAGTTCTCCTTTTCCTCTCTCATCAAGCCAGTCGAGGGTTCATCCAGCAAAAGCAGCTTGGGGTCGAGCGCCAATGCCCGCGCAACACCGACCAGCTTCTGCACCCCATAAGGAAGATTGGCCGCGGGCACGTCGCGATAACGGTAGAGTTCCACAAAGTCGATGATGCGTTCGACGGCCTTGCGCGCCTCGCGTTCATCGCGCCTTGCTCGCCCAAAATAAAGCGCGCCGGAGAAGATGCCGGTGTGCATCAGCAAATGACGTCCAACGAGCAAGTTCTCGGTCACCGTCATGTGCGGAAACAGCTCGGCATGTTGAAACACCCGGCCGACGCCCGCCAACGCGATGCGATCGACCGGGATCGTCGTCAGGTCCGATTCGTCCAGGCGGATGCTGCCCGTGCACGGCCGGTAGACTCCGTTGATGCAATTGAGAAGTGCGGTCTTGCCGGCGCCGTTGGGCCCGACGATCGCCACCAACTCGCGTTGCTCGGCGCCGAGGCTGACATTGTTCAAGGCGGTCAGGCCGCCAAATCTCAGCGTTAGCTGTTCGACTTTCAACGACATCAGCCCCACCATCTGCGTTTGCGACGGTACTGCTTGACGTCGCGATAGCTCTTGGTCTCCGTCTGAGTGCATCCCCCGAGGTAGAATTCACGCACATCGGGATGGGCGAGGAGTTCCGACGCGGGGCCGTCGAACACCACCCGGCCGCTTTCCATGATGTAGCCGAAATCGGCAATAGCGAGCGCAGCATAGGCGTTTTGTTCGACCAGCAGCACTGTGAGACGCAGCTCGCGGCAGATCTCTTGCAATCGCTGCATCAGCTCGGTGATCGCGATCGGCGCGAGGCCGAGCGACAGCTCATCGATGAGCAGCAGTCGCGGTCTGCACAGCAATCCCATGCCTATCGCCAGCATCTGCTTCTCGCCGCCGCTGAGAAGTCCGGCAAGCTGGTTGCGGCGCTCGCCAAGACGCGGGAAGTAACTGAACACACGGTCGAGGGTGATCGCGCCGTCTTCCTGCGCCGCAAAGGCGAGGTTCTCCGACACGCTCAGCGTCGCGAATACTTTCTCCCGTTCGGGAACAAGAATGACGCCTGACCGGGCAAGACGGTAGGGAGGCTCCCCGTTAATACGCCTGCCCTCAAATTCAATGTCGCCATCGGTTATTTCAGCGTCCTCCGAAGGGAGGAAGCCGGAGATGGCCCGCAATGTGGTTGTCTTCCCCGCCCCGTTGGTGCCAACCAATGCGACCACCGCGCCGGCAGCAACGGTGAGCGATACGCCCTGAATTGCGGTAGCAACGCGATTATACACCACCTCGAGTTGGCGCACTTCGAGCAAGGTTTCGGCCATGGTTAGCGCCTCGCCGATTCGAGCGGACGATAACGAAACGGCCACCGGTCGAAATAGGTTTCCGCGCGACGCCAGATTTCCGCCAGCCCCTTGGGCTCGAACAGCAAGAAGACAATGATACAGACGCCGACCGCTCCGACCTGCACTCCGAACAATGTCGAGCCGAACCGCCATTCGCGCGGCAGATAGTCGAACAGGGCGTCGATTCCGAATGGCAGAAGGGTAATAAAGAGGGCGCCGAGAAGTGCACCGAGAATCGAGCCCATGCCACCGACGATGACCATCGCGACGTAAATCACAGCGAGGTCCAGCGTGTATTTCTCCACCGTTACGACATTGCTGTAATAGGCGAGCAAACTGCCTGACATCGACGCGAGGCTCGAACTCACGACGAAGGCCAGCAGCTTGTAGCGCGCGAGATTGACTCCGAATGTTTCCGCAGCGATGTCGCGGTCGCGAATGGCCATCCAGGCGCGGCCGGGTCGCGTGCGAACGAGATTGACGCAGCCGGCGGTGAGCAAGGCAAGAAGCACCAGGAGCAGGTAATACCACTCACGATCGCCAGAGAGTGTAAACGGACCGATCGTCGGGTCGGGAATGGGAATGCCCGCGGTCGCGGCCTGGCCGAATTTCGTCTGGTAGAACGTCGCAAGAAAGATGATGGCGTAGTGCATCGCCAATGTGCTGATGGCGAGATAGACGCCCCGAAACCGCAAAGACGGCAACCCGACAATGAACCCGAGCAGGGCGCCGCTGAGCGCGGATGCCGGCACGACCACAATGAACGGCGCCCCGACATGGACGATCAAGATGACCGTTGTGAACCCGCCGATGGCAAGAAACGCCGCATGCCCCAGCGAGATCTGACCGCAAAAGCCGGTCAGCAGCATCAGGCCGAGCGCGCCGATCGCCGCGAGAAAGGAAAGGTTCAGCAGGTGGACGAAGAAATTCGACGACACCGCGGGGATCAATGCAGCGATGATGATCACGAAAACGATCAGCACCTGCTGATACGGCCGATGGAAGACTTCGTTGGCCTGCAGGTAGTCGGTGCGCAAGTTCCGGCCGATGGAGGACATCTGTAGTTCACACCCGATCGAGTTCTTCCATCGTGCCGAACAATCCCCACGGCCGTATGCTCATGACGGCAAGCAGGATAAGGAACGGCACCGCCTCACTGAGCACGGGGTCGATGAGGCGAACGGTCAGATATTGTGCGGCGGCGACGATGAAGGCGCCGGCGATGGCGCCGCGAAGACTGTCAAGGCCACCGACCAATGCCGCCGTCAGCCCCGCGAGGCCGATCATCACCGCATCGGTGCTGAGGAATGCGCGTGCCCCGAAGAACACGCCGGACATCGTCGCGGCGCCGATCGCGATCACCCAGGCCAGCGAGAGCACGAAATTGACATTGACGCCGCGCTGGCTGGCGAGAAGCGCATTCTCCGCCGTGCCGCGGAACTGGACGCCCAGGCGCGTGAACTGGAAGAACAGGAACAGCGCCACGAAGAACGCGATGGTCAGCACGACACCGGTAATATCCATGTAGGATAGCGTCGCGCCGCCAGAGAAGTACACGGCCGGAGCGACCCCGAAATCGATCGTAAGGCGTTCAGCCTTCCATATGACGATGATGGCGGACTTGAGGACGATGGCGATACCAACAGTCACCAAAATAGCGACGTAAAACGGCTCGCCCACCAATCGGCGCATCATGGAGACATAGATGAAGACGCCCATGCAGATCGAATACGCGAGCGCCCCGGCGATAGCGAAGGGCAACGATGGATCGCTGCCGGAAAGACTGGCACTGTAGAACACATAGCCGCCGACAATCGCGAGCTCGCCGTGGGCGAGGTTCACGGTGCGGCCGGCCTTGTACAAGATGACAATGCCAGCCGCGAGCAACGCGTTGGTGCACGTCAATATGACGATCGTCGCGAGGAATTCCATCGCGTTACACCGTGAAATGCGGCCGGGACATCCCGGCCGAAGGGTTTCATTGCACCGAGAACTTCAGGTCGGTCTTTTTGAGCCAGTCGCTCTTGGGCTCCATCTTGTTTTCTTTTTCGTTCCAGCCGTAGAGCTTCCAGTAGGACGGGCCATACCCATTACCGGGAGACATCTCTATCGCGCCGCCCGTTAGTCCTTTGGCATCCACCTTAAGCGTTTGGAGCGCCTGGTCGAGCTTTTCGCGGGTGCACGGCCACCCGCAAGCGCGCAACGCCTCCGCGGCGAACTTCCCGAGAGCCCAGCCGGTCACATGCATGCTGGAGAACGGCTTCGATGTGCCGTATTTTTTCTGGGCAGCCGTCACCTCGGCGATAGCCGGATTCTCGTCAAAGATTGAGGCATAGCGCGTCACGAAGAAGATGTTCTCCCCCTTTCCGGCGCGTCGCGCCGCCTGCTTTACGGTTTCCTCGCTCGCACCGTAAGAGGCGACCACGTAAGGTCCGTTATAGCCGGAGCGCCGCAGCGCCGGGATGACGCCGAGGTTATGACCGGCGCCGTAATGGCCGACCACGATATCCGGCTTCTTCTCCGCTATCGTTTGCGCGAAGGGGGTGAAGTCGGTGGTGGTCACTGGGAAAATCACCTCATCCCAGGTGTAGCCGAGCGATTGCGCCATCCGCTTGTTGTGAGCGATCGCGGCGCGGCCGCCGACGCTGTCGATGGTCACTCCGACCACCTTGCCTCCCGGACGGATATTGCGAATGAGTTCGCCGACCACCTCTCCGGCGACCTCGAACACGACGCCCGTACTATACGAGAACGGCTTCGCCGGCGGCAACGTGTCGAGGATGCCGCTGAACGTCGAGACGACGGGCACGCCGATCTTGCGCATCTCGGCGTAAACCGGCGCCTGCGTGCTCGAGAGGCTCAGCCCGAAGATGCCGAGTACGTTATCGCGTTCAGCCTGCTTCTTGGCGTTGGCGACGGCGCGGTCCGCCTTAAGCCCGTCGTCGTCAAGAACGATGTCCACCTTGCGGCCATTGATGCCGCCCCGATCGTTGAGGCTTTTCATGTATAGTTCGAAACCTTCCCAGGTCGGGGTATAGGAACCCGCAAGCGGCCCGGAAAGGTCGGTGATATAGCCAATCGGGTAAGAATCCTGAGCACTGGCCGCGGTCGCGGACAGCATGATCGCAACCGCCGCGGTGCCAAGACTGCGTCGAAAGATGCCTTGCATGCGCGCCTCCTTTTAGTCAGCCGACGGCGAGCGTCGGTTGTTTCGCTCCCTCCAGTGCTTTTTGGTCCGATCGGGTTTCTGTTGTGTCCCGATACATTTCTTCGACGAGATCCTGGAATAGCATATAGATGTGCCGACGCTTGACCTTGCGCGTCGGGGTCGTGTCGCCTTCCTCCGGATCGAGTTCCTTGGGAATGATGCGAAACTTCTTCACCTGCTCGACGCGCGCGAGCTTGGCGTTTGCCGCGTCCAGCTCCCGTGCGATCAGCTCGACGATACGCGGATGCTGAGCCAGGGACGTGAAGCTTGTGTAGATGATACCGTGCTGGCGTGCCCAGTCGGAAACGGTTTCAAGGTCGATTTCGATCAGGGCGCTTGGAAACTTGCGGGCGTCGGCAAACAGCACCGCTTCGCTGATGAAGGAGCTCGACTTGAGCAGGTTTTCGATTTCGCTCGGGGCGATATTCTTGCCGCCTGCCGTGACCATGATGTCCTTCTTGCGATCGATGATGCGGAAATGCCCGTTGGGCAGAATCTCCGCGACATCGCCGGTATGAAACCAGCCGTCGCGCACCACCTCTTGCGTCGCTTGCGGGTTTTTCCAGTAACCGGCAAACATTCCCGGACCGCGCACCAGGATTTCGCCGTCCGGTGCAAGCCGCACTTCCTTGGGATAGAGGCGAACGCCGGCGTCACCCGGCGCCTGGAACGGACGGTTCTGGCAGAGCACAAGCGTGTGCTCGGTGATGCCGTACAGGTTTCGTAGATTGACTCCCCAGGTTTGCCAGAGCGCTTGAATGGGCTGCGGGATCGGCGCACCGGCGGTCAGCGCCGCCCGCGCCTTGTGCAATCCGACTTTCATCAGCATCGGCTTGAACACGAGGGTGCGTGCGAGCCGATAGGCAGCCGCCAGCCAGATACGGACCGGCTCCTCGTTCCACCGCTTCTCAGTATAGCGGCGCCCGACGTGCATTGCCGCACGATAAGCGGCGCGCTTGAGCGGGCTGCCACGGTCGATATTGACGATAATCTGCGAGCCGATCTTCTCCCATACGCGAGGTACCGCATGAAAGAAGGTCGGTTCGACATCGACCAGGGTCTCCCTTAGATTCTCTACCTCCTCGCCCAAATGCGGGACGACATCGGCGATCAGCATCAGGCACATGCCCATCGAACGCTCGACGAGATGCGCAAGCGGCAGATGCACGATGATCCGTTGCGGGCCTTGCTCAAGTTCGGGAAAGCCCTGCAGATAGGTATGCACCATGCCAACCATCAAATCGCGATGGGTGATCATCGCGGCCTTTGGCGGACCGGTGGTGCCGGATGTAAAGACAAAAACCGCAACATCGTCGGGACGGATCGCGGCGATGCGCTGCTCGAACAGGTTCGGCTGGTGCACGCGCCGCTCCGCGCCGAGCCGCTCGACCGCTTCGAAGCCGATGATGCGGTCGTCGCGATACAGGAACATTGCGCGCATGTCCGCGACAATAATGTTGGCAAGTGGAGCAGACAGGCCGTCAAGCGCAAGCACCTTGTCAACATATTCCTGATTCTCGGCGATGAAGATCTTCGCCCCGCCATTTTCGAGCTGATGGCGGACTTCATCGACGGAGCAGGTCGTGTAGATTCCGTAGGTGATGGCGCCGATCGATAGCGCCGCGAGGTCGGCCACGAAATACTCGAAACAGGGATCGCCCATAATGGCGACGCGATCGCCCGGCTCGACTCCCAGCGCCACCAGCCCGAGCGCGAACGCCTCGACGTGCTCGCGATAGGACCGCCAGGTCACCTCTTGATACAGGCCCTGGTCCTTATAGCGCAGCGCTACGGCCTCGGGCCGCTCATTCGTCCGTTGCACAAAAAGCTGCGGGACGCTTTTCTCATAGATTGCCCAGGTTCGCTCCTTGTGATGGTCCGGCACAGCGCAGTCTGTGGGCTCCATAGCGTTTCCATCCCGGTTCTCGTTATTAGTATTTCTGTTCTAGTATAACGCTGTTCCAGTAAAGCACAGGTGCTACGTTCCGGCAAGAGCGAGATGGATAAAGGCGGCGCTTTCGCGCACCGCGCGCCGCACTGTCGCAGCCGGTCGCTCGATCCTGTCCGCGGCGCCGTCAGACTGGCAAGACGCGCAGTCGAGCCTCCAGGAGAACAATTAGAGCATGATCCCGAAAAGTTGACAGACTTTTCGGACAAGATCACGCGACAAAACAAAGAGAAAGAGCGCGCGATCGATACAACCTTAAGCCATCGGACTCTTGGCTTTGCGCTTCTTCGACCGGCGATGGGTGGCCGGTTTTCGTGCCAGTATGCCTTGAAGCAGGATCTTGCTCTGCATCTCGGAGAACGCCTGGTAGTCCGTGGTGATCGGGCGCAGCGCGCGCGTATGCATCGACCACAGATGGCACATGAAGAGGGCGTCTAGCGCGACGAGCCTCGGATCAACGTCGGCGAACACGCGCTTCTCGATTCCTCGCCGCACGATTTTCTCGAACACGCCGATCACCGTGTAAAGCGAAGACATTACGCTTTCACGCCGCTCCGGCGCGAGCGCGCCGAGTTCCTGGTAGAGCAGGCGAATATGCGGCCGGAACTTGTGAACGATCTGGCAATACGCGCGAAATGCCGCGGTAAACGCCTCGACCGGGCCTTCGTGAAGCGTTTCAACTTCCGCCATCGCGGCGGCCTTTTCGTCCATCAACTGCTGAGCGACGAGGAATAAAATGTCTTCCTTTGAACCGACATACATGTACAGGCTGGCGAGATTGAACGGACATGCCCGGGCGATGTCGCGGATCGAGGTCTTATGAAAGCCCCGTTCGAGGAACAATCGCGTGGCGACGTCGATAATCTCGCTGCGCCGTTGCGCAACAAGCTCGGCGTTCTTGACGATCGTGGGGACTCGCCGGCTCATTGCTTATCCCTCTCTTTCTCGCATTAGGTCTCTTTTTGGCGGGCAACAGGGCGAGGGCGCCATCATCGGCAGTGCCCCCAAGGGCTTCCGATGGATCCTCCGGCTCTTCGGCCGTCACGCCGGGGACCGTTCCAAAAAAGGCGGAGGCGTGCGGCGCGCAGTCGCCCGGGGCGAGGGCGAAGATAGCGCAGGACGTTACGATCCATTTGGAATCATGGCCAGTATTTTTGTTGGCGTTCCGACCGCTATTGCGATGCATAGAGAAAAGCGTCGACGTATGGTGCCAGTGTGTGCCGATCGTGCGCGACAGATAAGAATGGCGACGGTGATCATGCCGATCGTTCCGGTCGAACCGGAACCGCGAAAATAGAAAGGCGCGCCGCCAACACCTTTAACGCCGATCCTGTTCGTGCTGCCGTTACCGTCCATATGGACGCCACCGACGAAGAAACCTCGTCGCCCATGTCCAACATTCGCTTTTCGTTTGCTTGATGATGAACGAAATGGCGATGAGGTTCAAGAGCGAGCTTGACAGACTAGAACAGCGTTATACCATGTATCGATAGCGCGACGACGCCGACTGCGATGTCGCACGATCTCTCCATGGTCTAAGGCGCAGGCCGCCAATAGGAATGCAATGCCAAGAACCCTCGTGAGCACGGTAATTAACGCGCCGATCGAACGCGTCTGGCGGACGGTCGCCGACTTCAACGGACTGCCCGCCTGGATGCCGGGGATGAAGGACAGTGCGATTGAAGGCGGCAAGCCACCGACCGAGATCGGCGCGATCCGCAGGCTGACCATGGCCGGCAGCAAGGACGTGTTGCGCGAGCGTCTCGACGTGTTCGATCCGGAGAATAACCTCATCACCTACGCGGTGCTGGAGGGGCCGCTCCCAGTGCGGCGAATCGTCACCACAATGCATCTGCGCCCGATCACCGACACCTACGGGACGCTCGGGGAATGGTCGACGCGCTTTGAGACCGATGCCGGCAAAGAGGAAGAGGGGGTGCAGTTCATGACGCGCGTTTTCGGCGCCGGGTTTCGCGCGCTGAAGAAGCATCTCGGCGTTTGAGGGGCGGCGGCCAGGAGGGCAGTATGAGGGGTCCCGATCCCGACGTCGTTCGCCTTCCCTCCCAGTCGGGGGCGACGCTCTGTTTGTTAGGCAATCGCTGTAGCCAGTGCGGGACGGTCGCATTCCCGAAACTGCCAGTTTGCCCGCGGTGCGGCCGCAACGAAACGATGGAAGAGGTTGAGATCGGACGGACCGGACGCCTCTACAGCCACACCATCGCTTATGTAGCCCCAGCCGGATTCCGCGCGCCGTTCTTCCAGGCCTTCATCGATCTGCCGGAAGGTCCGCGCATATTTTCTCTCATCGGATCCGAATGCCCGGTGGAGTGCGGCGCGCTTGAAGACGGAATGCTCATGCGGCTCGTGGTGGAGCCGGTCGCCGACACCCCCGAGCAAGGTCAGAAGCTTACCTATAAGTACGTCCCGCAAGATCCCAATAATGGGGCGCCGGCTTGATGCGCGCCGTGGCCATCATCGGCGTAGGTTCGCACCCGACGGGGCGGTTTCACGATCGGCCGCTCAAGGCCCTCGCCTATCCGGCAATCTGGGGCGCGTTGGAGGACGCGGGCGTGACGCCGGCGGATATCGGCGTCGCATATGTGGGCAATTCGCTCGCGGGCCTGTTGACAGGACAGGAAGGCGTGCGCGGCCAAGTGGTGCTGCAGCATTCCGGGCTGAACGGACTCCCGATCGTGAATGTGGAGAACGCCTGCGCCAGCGCCGCGACTGCGTTGCGGGGCGCCTGGCTCGAGGTCGCATCGGGCGCCGTCGATGTCGCCCTCGCGGTCGGGGTCGAAAAGATGAATGTCGGTGACTCCGCCCGTACGATCGGCGCGTTGAGCGCGGTGTCGGAGCTCGATCTCTCGGAGATGGGCATGCAATTCACCGCGAGCTATGCCATCCATCCGAAGGTCAATCTCAAATCGCGAATGCGCGACTACGGATGGACGGCGGCGGACTTCGCTAAACCCGCCGTGAAGAATTCGTTCAATGGATCGCTCAATCCGCTCGCGCAGCACCAGCGGCGACTCACCATCGAGGAAGTCGTTCAGTCGCGGATCGTCGTCGACCCATTGACGCTGCTCATGTGCTCGTCGATTTCCGACGGCGCGGCGGCCGCCGTATTGTGTGCTGCCGAGCTTGCCCCGCGTTTCACCAGCAAGACGCCGATCCGTATTGCAAGCTGTGTGCTGCAGTCCGGCGTCTACCGGCTGCCGGGTGATGCGCGGCCAGACTCGGCAACGACGAGCGCTTTTGCCGCGTATGAAAAAGCGGGTGTTTCTCCGGAAGATTTGCAGGCCATCGAGCTGCACGACGCCATGGCACCGGCGGAGCTGATGCTCTATGAGCGCCTCGGCCTTTGTGCGGAGGGCGAAGGGCCGCGCCTCATTGATGAACGTGTCACCACTCTCGACGGCCGCGTCCCGGTGAATCCGAGTGGCGGTCTGTGCTCTCGTGGTCACCCCGTCGGGGCGACCGGCCTGCTGCAGATCTGCGAGCTTGTTTGGCAGATGCGCGGCGAAGCCGGCACGCGCCAGATCGTGCCGCGCCCCCATGTCACGATGGCGCAAAACCAAGGCGGGCTCCTGCTCGGTCAGGACTCGGCCGCGTATGCCGTCACGATCTTGACCGACTGAACGGCTGCGGACGGCGCGCGTCGCCTGGCATGGCTGTGGGCTTCGGAACATTCTCGGAAACGGGCTTTTTGGAGGTGCCGGAACGTGACCAAGAAACGCAAGGAAGTCGTGACATCCATCCCGGATGCGGCGTCGAAGATCAAGGACGGGATGACGGTCGCCATCGGCGGGTTCGGTGCGGACAATCACCCCATGACTCTCGTTCGCGAGATTATCCGGAACGGAACAAAAGACCTGACGGTGATTGGCTCGGCGACCGCCGGACTGGAAATCGACCTTTTGATCGGCGCCGGCTGCGTGAAGAAGCTGGTCGCTCCTTATGTCGGCCAGGAGATGTATTGCCCGATCGGACACAATTTCCGCAACTATGTCGAAAAGGGACAAATCGAGCTGTGGGAATGCAGCGAATACATCCTCTATGCGGGCTTGTTCGCGGCGGCCTCCGGTCAGGAATTCTTCGCCTGGCGTGGCGGCGTGGGGACAAGCATTCCGCAGCTTAATCAGGACCTGGTCGAGTTCGTCGATCCGATCGGCAAGACCAAGAAGATCATCGCCGTGCCGCCGTTGCGCCCCGACTGGGCGCTGATCCATGTCGGCTGGAGCGACCCCTATGGGAATGGCCAGCATCTGGGCGCCCGGTTCGGCGACCGGTGGCTCGCGCGCGCGGCCGATCGCATCATGATTCAGGCCGAGCGAATCGTTCCGAACTCCGTCATCCGCAAGAACCCATTCATGACGACGATCGCATATGCCGATTGCGTGGTGGAGGCGCCCTATGGCGGCCATCCCTATGCGGCGCACGGTTTCTACAAAGAGGATGTCGATTTCATCGAGGACTACGTCAAGTGCAGCGAAGCGAACCGCAAAGGAGATACTCCAGTCTGGAGCGACTATCTCCAACGGCACGTGCACGGACCGAAAGACCACTACGCTTATCTCGAGACGATCGGGATCAAGAAACTCCTTGATCTCTACACGCATCCGATTGTGAGCGGTTAATCGGCATTCACGCGCTACGCGAAAAGGGTCTCGATCGATGAACGATTATTCCTGGAAAGAGCTCATGGCGGTGGTCTTCTCCCGCGAGATCAAGGACACTGACAAAATCACGTCCGGAGCGCATACAGAGATATTTTTCGCCGCGACGATGCTGGCGCAAAAAACCCATGCGCCTAACCTGAAGCTACAGCTCGGCGGCAGCGTCACGCTCTGCAACGTTGTCGATGTGGAAGTCAGCGAACTGCCGAAAACCTCGACCGGCTATGAGCTGATCCGTTACGCGGAGTCGGTGCATGACCACCCGGATACGTTCCTATTCTACGGCGCGCCGGGCGGAGCGCGATACTACACGGACGAAGACAGCGATCTGCGCGACGTGAACCATTTCTGGTTCGCCGACAGGTTTTTCGTCGGGGGAATCCAAGCGGATAAGTGGGGCAATACGAATATGATCGGGCTCGGCAAGCCGGGCAAGATAACGTTTCGCGGGCCCGGCACGATCGGCATCAACGACATCGCTATCGGCGTTCGCGACACCTATGTGTTTTTAACGGCGCATGACAAGCGACGCCTGGTCGAGCAGGTCGACTTCATCTCATTTCCGGGCAAGAAGATCTGCCGCGACAACGAATACTACGGCGGCGGGCCGAAATGGATCGTAACGCCGAAATGCATCTTCGATTTCGATCCGGACACGCTGCAAGCACGCCTGGCGATGGTGTTTCCGGGCGTGACCGTCGATGACGTGCGCGCCAATACCGGGTTCGAGGTCAAGACGGCGAAAACAGTTGAAGTCGTCGACCCGCCGACGCGGGAAGAACTCGAAGCGCTCCGCGACGAAGTCGATCGGACGGGCGTCCTTCGTCAGTAGTCCTTCGTCAGTAATCGTGTCGGCGGTCATGAGCCGCGGATGAAACGAGGGGCTCGGCATAACAGTCGAGGCGGCCCCCGCAACATGAAAAGGATAGCCCCATGAGCGAGGCCCAATTGAAACCGGCGCCGGCGCCGAACGTCGAAACGTGGGGTGCCTTCATCAATGGCGAATTCCGTCCGGCGGCAAGCGGAAAGACCTTTCCCACCTTCAACCCGGGTGACGGCGAGATCATCGGATATCTTGCCGAGTGCGACGAAGAAGACGTCGATAGCGCCGTCCGCGCGGCGCAAGCCGCATTGCCTGCCTGGCGCAAGCGCACCGGCGCATCGCGCGCCAAGCTTCTGATTAAACTTGCGCAGCTCGTTGAGGCGAATGGCGGCAAGCTCGCCGAGCTCGAATCGCTGAATGCGGGAAAGCCGATCCGCGACTCCAAGGCCATTGACGCGGTCACGGCGATCGATGCGCTGGAATACTTCGCCGGCATGGCGACCAAGGTGCAAGGCGATACGATCCCGGTGCCGGGTCCTTACATCAATATGACATTGCGCGAACCGCTCGGCGTGGTTGGCGCAATCATTCCATGGAACTATCCGCTGCTCCAGGCAGTGTGGAAGATTGCGCCGGCGATCGCGGCAGGTAACACGGTCGTTATCAAGCCGGCCGAGCAAGCCTGCCTTTCTGTGATGTATCTCGGCAAGCTCATCGCGGAAAGCGGTATCCCCGCCGGCGTCGTCAATATCGTGCCCGGTTACGGTGCAGCGGCCGGTGCCGCCCTGGTTGCCCACCATGTCGTCGCCAAGGTTATGTTCACCGGCAGCACCGTCACTGGTAAACGCATCGCGGCCGAGGCGGCGGCTACCCTCAAGCCGGTGGGCCTTGAGCTCGGCGGCAAGAGCGCGGTGCTGGTGTTCGAGGATGCACCAGTCGATCAGGCCGCGCAGGTCGCGGCCATGTCGATCTTCAGCAATCAGGGCCAAGTCTGCACGGCGGGATCGCGGCTGTTTCTGCACGAATCGTTGCACGACAAAGTACTGGAAAAGGTCGTCGACATCGCCAAGCGCGTCAAGCTGGGCAACCAGATGGACCCCGCCACGACAATGGGACCGTTGATCTCCGCGCGTCAGAAGGAGCGGGTCGAAGGCTACATCAAGAGCGGCAAGTCGGACGCGACGCTCGCGTACGAGGCTCAAGTGCCGAAAGAACTGCACAAGGGCTTCTATGTCGGGCCGACGATATTCGACGGGGTGTCGAACTCGGCCACCATTGCCCGCGAGGAGATTTTTGGGCCAGTGCTCTCGGTGCTGCGTTTCAAGGACGAGGGCGAGGCGCTCGCGCTTGCCAACGATAACCCCTACGGTCTCGCAGCGTCCATCATCACGCGCGATGTCGGACGAGCGATGCGCGCGGGCCAAGCGTTGGAAGCAGGCAATGTCTGGGTCAATACCTGGGGCGCAGTCTCGTCGATGGCGCCTTACGGAGGCTATAAGCAAAGCGGCTACGGGCGGGAGATGGGCTTTGCCGTGATGCGCGAGCTGACACAGGAAAAGTCCCTCTGGGTCGGCGTCCGTTGAGCCAACATACGCATTTGGAGCGCGATTGATTCGGGGTGAATCGATCGCGCTTTCTTTCTCTTTGTTTTGCCGCCTGATTTTGTCCGAAAAGTCTGCCGGCTTTTCGTGGCGCTGACGCTGCTCCCGGCGCGCTATTTCGATCCTCGGGTGCATTACTCATGAGGGCGCAAGGGGCACATTGGGCGCTTGCAAGGCACGCCTTCCTGTTGCCCGCTTTTGGTCGTTCCACCAGATCGGTATCCTCAACACCATCTGGGCGCTTGTCGTTCCCAACCCGATCTCGGTCTTCGGGGTCTTCCTGTTCCGGCAGTTCTTCAAGATCATCCCGGACGAACTGCTCGACGCGGTGCGTGTCGACGGGCTGACGGAGACGGAAATTCTGGCGCGGATCGCGGTGCCGCCGGCGATACCGGCGATCACCGCCTGTTCGATCTTCTCCCTGGTCTTGAACTGGAACGACTTCTACTGGCCGCTGGTACAGGCCGGATAGATACCCGACAGTTTAGACCGGGACGAAGGTCGACGGGTCACATTGCATCGGAGGGGGACCGTCTGATGCATTTTCGATGGCAAGGTAAGCGGCCGTTTGGATTGTCTCGATCACCTTTTTTTGGCGATCGATCGCGGCCGCCCAGCGTTGGCAGTCGATCGAAAAGCCGCTTGACGGGTTAATTGCCCGACCGGCCGAGCAGCCAAGTTTTTACGATTTCGCTCACCAAAAGCGTGTTTCCGACCGTTCCGGTAAACGGTTTGTTTAGCGGGTCTCCTTACTCATTCTACCGAGGTGAGGATCAATCTCGATGCCGATGAGAACACGTTCGGTTGCGCGCAAGCTGGTCGCGCTCAAGAGGACCGAGGCCGAGACGCAAAGCGATCATATCTTACGACTGCATTTCGAGCTGCGCCGCCGAACCAAGCAATTCATCAACTGGGCGAATCCCTTCTATCGCGACCAGTACCGGCGCGAGAAACTGGTCGGCCCCATGGGCGTTTGGGAAGCGTTGCAGCAATACCAGTTCAACGTTCTCGACGCCTTCGGGTTGAAGCCGCACCACAAGGTGCTCGACATTGGATGCGGGCCATTGGCGGTTGGACTGAGGCTCGTCGCCGATCTGGACCGAGGCAATTACGTCGGGATCGATTTGCGGCATGAGCCGCTGATCGAAGCCTATCGGCTGATCGCCAAACACGGATTGGTCGGCAAGAACCCAACCCTTGTGAACTCGACCACGTTCGGTGACGAGGAGCTTGGCGACCGGCGGTTCGACTTCATCTGGGTTTCGCAGCTCAGCTATCACCTCGACGATGCGCAGGTCGGTCGACTTTTTCGCCAAATCCGCGCGCGAATGGCAGGCACGTCGGTCGGCCTGGTCGACGTGATCAACCCCGCCATGAAGCTATCCGCCCATGCGCATTGGTCGGGCTTTCCCTATTACGTGCGGCCCTATGGCTTCTTCGAAGCGATGGCGAGCGCCGCCCAACTGTCGATGAGGCGCCGGGGTACGATCGGTGACTACGGTTACCCGATCCACATCGATCTCAGCGCCAACGGGCTGCTCGAGCTGCGCCCCGGCTAGTGTTCCTTACCTGACGGTCCGACCCCGGAGCGTCAGGTAAGGAATACTAGCTGATCCATTGCGTTGTGATGCGTCACCAACACGATGAGACGGGCTCAAGCGTTGGTGCCGCATCACTAGAGCATGATCCCGAAAAGTTGCAGACGTTTCGGACAAGATCATGCGACCGGAGGCCTGGCA
>JANQIP010000120.1 GCA_028282095.1 Xanthobacteraceae bacterium
CTCTGTCGTCCACATCGGTGACCCTCCCAAGAATCAGGCCACCACTCTTGAATCACAAATGATTCATCCGATTCAATATGTTCGCGGACAGACACTGAGTCAGGAGTGTGGAAAGTCGTCAGCCAGCCATCGACCACAGCGCCGATTGCGAAAGGCAACACTATGCCGCCCTACATGGGGCGCGCGGTCACGTGGAGGCTGACCCAGTACGCCTGAGACAGCTCGGGTTGGTGTGGGGGTGTCCACTCGCCCCCACACCTTCTCTTCTTGGCCGCTGTTGCGCGCTCGGCGTCCCCTCACTCCCACTCAATGGTGCCCGGCGGCTTGCTGGTCACGTCGTAGACGACGCGGTTGACGCCCCTCACCTCGTTAATGATGCGGGTCGCAACACGGCCGAGGAAACCCATGTCGAAGTGGTAGAAGTCGGCGGTCATGCCGTCGATCGAGGTGACCGCCCGCAGCGCGACGACATGCTCATAAGTGCGCCCGTCGCCCATTACCCCCACCGTCTTCACCGGCAGGATCACGGCAAAGGCCTGCCAGATATCGTCATAGAGGCCGGCGCGGCGGATTTCCTCGATGAAGATCTCGTCGGCAAAACGCAGGATCTCCAGCTTCTCCGCGGTGATCTCGCCGACGCAGCGGATCGCAAGGCCTGGCCCCGGAAACGGATGGCGCCCGACAAACACATCGGGCAGGCCAAGCTCGCGGCCGAGCGCGCGCGCCTCGTCCTTGAACAGTTCGCGCAACGGCTCGACCAGCTTCATATCCATGCGCTCGGGCAGGCCGCCGACATTGTGGTGCGACTTGATCGTCACCGACGGACCGCCGAGCGGCGAGACGCTCTCGATCACATCGGGATAGAGCGTGCCCTGGGCGAGGAACTCGGCGCCGCCGAGCTTCTCTGCCTCCTCCGCGAACACGTCGATGAACAGCCGACCGACGATCTTGCGCTTTTCCTCCGGGTCGGTGACGCCGGCGAGCCCCTCGAGAAAGCGCTCGCGCGCCTGAACATGCACCAGCGGAATATTGTAGCTGCCGCGGAACAGCGTGATGACACGCTTGGCCTCGCCCCGCCGCAGGAGACCGTGATCGACGAACACGCAACTGAGCTGGTTGCCGACGGCTTCGTGCAACAGCACGGCCGCGACGGCGGAATCCACGCCCCCGGAAAGCCCGCAGATCACCTTGCTGGACCCGATCTGCGCGCGCGCCTTCTCGATCGCCTCGTTCTTGAAGGCGCCGATGGTCCAGTTTTGGGCGCAGCCCGCGATCTTGCGCACGAAATTACGCAATAGCGAGGCGCCATGCGGCGTGTGAATCACCTCAAGATGAAACTGCGTGGCGTAAAATCTGCGCGCGTCGTCGGCAATCATGGCGACCGGCGCATTCGACGAGGTCGCAACCGTGCGGAAGCCCGGCGGCAGCTCGGTGACGCTGTCGCCATGGCTCATCCACACCGGATATTTCTCGCCGACCGACCACACCCCGTCGAACAGCGCGCACTCCTCGGTCACCAGCACTTCGGCCCGGCCGAACTCGCGATTGTGGCCCGCCGCAACCTTGCCGCCGAGTTGATGCACCATGGCCTGCTCGCCATAGCAGATGCCGAGGATCGGCACGCCCGCCTGATAGATCGAAGCAGGCGGCAAAGGCGCATCCGGGTCGAGAACGGAGGCGGGGCCGCCGGACAGAATCACGCCCTTCGGCCGGATCGCGTCAAACGCGGATTCGGCTGCGTGATAGGGCACAATCTCGCAATAGACCTTCTCCTCGCGCACGCGTCGCGCGATGAGCTGCGTGACCTGCGAGCCGAAATCGATGATGAGAACACTGTCATGGGTCGCCATGCGCAAGGGGGTTAGCGGATTGTGCGGCGCGCTGCAACCGACTGCGGGGGGCCAATACGCCCTTCGAAAGTCGAACACATCTACCAAGGAGCGGTGGGTTCGCGTCGCTGCACGTGAATCGATGCGCTGGACCGTCTAGCGCGCGATCCATCCAGATTGAACCGATCGCGCTCCATTTCTCTTTGTCTTGTCGCGTGATCTTGTCCGAACAGCAGCGTAGGGTGGGCAAAGGCGCGCCAAGAGCGCGCCGTGCCCACGCGGCGAAGACCGCCGAAAATTAATTGGTGGGCATGCTTCGGATGCCCACCCTACAGTTCTTTTCGATCTGCCAACTGTTCGGAATCACGCGCTAGTGTTCCGACTCTGACGGTCCGACCCCGGACCGTCAGCCCGGAACACTAGCTAATCCGATGCTTTGTGATGCGGCACCAACACAATGCGATGGGCTCAAGCGTTGGTGCCGCATCACTCGTGCGATCGGCGCAGCAGCGCGACAAAAAAACCGTC
>JANQIP010000121.1 GCA_028282095.1 Xanthobacteraceae bacterium
CAAACCAGGCCCCCGCGTCATGCGCCGCGGTCTCGACGACTTCCAGCGCATCAGATACGGCGCCACCCTCAGCCTCCAAAATGTGTGAATCCAATAGCCCGCAAGCGGGGGAGAGAGAGCTCAGAGCCGGCGCCGAAGCGGCACCCTACTCCATCTGGAATTTCTCGAACTGGCGGTGCTCGGCGCGGATCCAGCGGATCGTGCCGGTGCGCGAGCGCATCACCACCGTGTCGGTTTCGATCGTGCCCGGACGGAAGCGCACACCGCGCAGCATCGAGCCGCCCGAAATACCGGTGGCCGCAAACACGCAGTCACCATGCACAAGGTCATCGAGCTTGTACTTATTCCGGGCATCGCGGATGCCGACCCGCCTTGCCTGCGCGCGCTTGGCCTCGGTATCGAGGATGAGCCGTCCCTCGAACTGGCCACCAATGCAGCGCAACGCCGCGGCGGCCAGCATGCCTTCCGGCGCCCCGCCGACGCCGAGATAGATGTCGACGCCGGTGGTTTCCGGATCCGTTGTATGGATCACGCCGGCGATATCGCCGTCGCTGATGAGCTGCACCGACGCGCCGGTGCGCCGCACCGCGCCGATCAGCTCGGCATGGCGCGGCCGGTCGAGAATGAGCGCCGTGATCTCGTGTGCCTTGACGCCCTTCGCCATGGCCAGCGCGTGGATATTGTGCTCGGGCCTTGCGTCGAGATCGACAATGCCGGGCGGATAGCCGGGGCCGATCGCGATCTTGTTCATGTAGACATCGGGCACTTTGAAGAGCGCGCCGTCCTCGACCACGGCCATGGCGGTGATCGCGCCCGGCAACGCTTTGGCGCATAGGGTCTTGCCCTCGAGCGGGGCGACGGCAATATCGACCTTCGGCCCCTTGCCGGCGCCGAGCTGCTCGCCGAGGAACAGCATCGGCGCCTCGTCGCGCTCGCCCTCGCCGATCACGACATGTCCCGCAATGGACAAGCGGTTCAGCTCCCGCCACATCGCTTCGACGGCCGCCTTATCGGCGGCCTTCTCATTGCCTCGCCCCCGCCATAGGGCGGCGGCGACGGCGGTGCGCTCGGTCACCCGCACGATCTCGATCGAGACGACACGATCCATCGTCTCGCTTTGAGGGGGGGCGATCGAAGCACACGGCGCTCCGGCAAGCTGGCTCGTGTCCACGACCTTTCCTTCCTTCCCTGTTTGGGCCGGCATCGGCCGGCTTCGTTAGTTCTTTTCGATGCGGATCACCTGTGGCCGCCCTGCAATGACGCCACGATTTTTGATCTCGCGCAAGGCTCGATGCACCGCGTCCTCCGTGGTCGCATAAGTAACGAGAATGACCGGCGCGGGCGCATGCGGGCTCTCGGGATCATCACCGCCATGCGGCTCGGCATTGCGATGGCGCTGCATGATTGATTCGAGCGAGATCTGTTCATCAGCGAGATGGCGAGCGATTGTGGCAAAAGTCCCCGGCCGGTCGACCGCCAGCAGACGAATATAGTACCCGCCCTCATGACGCTGCATCGGAGCGCGTTCGCTCGCAATGAGGGAGGCGGTCGGGCGGCCGAACGGAGCGGCGTAAATCCCGCGGGCAATATTGCCGATATCGGAGACGACGGCCGAGGCGGTCGCCGCCCCGCCCGCGCCGGGACCGACAAGGGTGATCGGCGCAACGCCATCGGCGTTGATTGAAACCGCATTGGTCACTCCCATGACCTCGGCAAGCGGCGAGCCGAGCCGCACCATGGTCGGATGCACGCGCTGCTCGATCCCGTCTTGAGTACGTAACGCAACACCGAGCAATTTGATCCGGTAACCAAGCTCCGCCGCGGCTTCAAGATCCTCCGGCGCAATTGAAGAAATCCCTTCTACGAAAACTGCTTGCGAATTAACCTTAATGCCGAATGCGAGGCTCGCAAGGATCGCGAGCTTCTGCGCCGAATCATGACCTTCGATATCGAAGGTGGGGTCGGCTTCAGCATAGCCTAACCGTTGCGCATCTTTGAGACAGTCGGCGAAAGAGAGTCGATCCTCCTCCATTCTTGTCAGGATGTAGTTGCAGGTGCCGTTGAGGATGCCATAGACCCGGTCAAAGGAATTGCCGGCAAGTCCTTCGCGCAGCGTCCTTATAATCGGGATCGCGGCGCCGACCGCGGCCTCGAAGTCAAGCGCGCCGCCATGCTTCTCGGCGACCGCGGCGAGCTCGGCACCGTGGTGGGCAAGCAGCGCCTTGTTCGCAGTGACGACTGACTTGCCGGCCCTGAGCGCCGCTTCGATCGCGCTCTTGGCCGGATCACCGTCTCCGCCCATCAGCTCGACGAACACATCGACCTCAGGATCGGTTGCCAGCGCCATCGGATCGTCCGCCCAGCGCGGCGCACATGTGCCGAGGTCGCGCTTTTTCGCGCGCGAACGCGCGGTCACCGCGACCACCTCGACCGGCCGGCCGCAATGCAGCGCGAGTGCATTGGCCTTCTGCTCGAGCAGCCGCACCACCGCGCCACCGACAGTTCCGAGTCCGGCGACACCGATCTTGAGCGGGGAAATCAATTCTGACGACATGCGAAAGCGATATTCTGATCAGTTCGTTCGAATTGGCAAGTTCGAGAGCGCGAGTCGTTCATATTGAACCGATCACGCTCTCTATCCCTTTGTTCGGTCGCATGATCTTGTCCGAAAAACCTGCAACTTATCGGGATCACGCGCCAATCTAACGTATCTTGGCAAGCGGAACGACATTGTGGAGCTTGTCCGGCCCGGTCTCCAGGAACCGCCGCAGATTGCGTGCGGCCTGCCTTATGCGCTGCTCGTTCTCGACCAGCGCGATCCGCACATAACCCTCGCCGTGCTCGCCGAAGCCGATGCCGGGCGAGACCGCAACCTCCGCCTTCTCGACCAGGAGCGTTGCAAACTCGACGCTTCCCAGCGCGCGGAAGGACTCCGGCAGCGGCGTCCAGGCGAACATGGAGGCGCGCGGGGCGGGAATCTCCCAACCGGCACGGCCGAAGCTCTCCACCAGCACGTCACGGCGACGCCGGTAGGTTTCACGCATCTCGCGGATACAGTCATCCGGCCCGTTCAGAGCGGCGGCCGCAGCGACCTGCACCGGCGTGAAGGCACCGTAATCGAGATAGGACTTCACCCGCCCGAGCGCACCGATGACGCGCTCATTGCCGACCGCAAAACCGATGCGCCAGCCCGGCATGGAGTAGGTCTTTGACATCGAGGTGAATTCGACCGCGACATCCATCGCTCCCGGCACCTGAAGGATCGAGGGCGGCGGATTGTCGTCGAAATACACTTCGGCATAAGCAAGGTCGGACAGCACGATAAGGCCGTGCCGCTTCGCGAAAGCAACGAGATCCTTATAGAAGTCGAGGTCGACGACATAGGCGGTCGGGTTCGCCGGATAGCAGACGACGAGCACGGTGGGCTTTGGGATCGAATGCACGACCGCGCGCTCGAGCGCCTCGAACAGGCTCGTGGTCGGTTCCGAGGGCACCGAGCGGATCACCCCGCCCGCCATCAGGAAGCCGAAAGCATGGATGGGATAGCTCGGATTGGGCACGAGCACGACGTCGCCCGGCGCCGTGACGGCCTGCGCCACATTGGCGAATCCCTCCTTGGAGCCGAGCGTGGTGACGACCTGCGTGTCGGGGTTCAGCCTGACCCCGAATCGGCGCTCGTAATAGGCGGCCTGCGCCCGCCTTATGCCGACAATGCCCTTGGAGGCGGAGTAGCGGTCGGTGCGTGGCCTGCCGACCGTTTCCTTCAGCTTTTCGACCACATGGACGGGCGCCGGCAGGTCCGGATTGCCCATGCCGAGATCGATGACATCGATTCCTGCATTGCGTGCGGCCGCCTTGGCCCGGTTGACTTGCTCGAAGACGTAAGGCGGTAGGCGGCGAATGCGGTGGAACTGTTCCATGGGCGTATGGGCTTTCATTGGGGCGACTCATGGAGGCGGCCCGAATCGGTACGCTTGTTAATACGATGTTGGTCCGCGCAGTAAAGCGCTTCGCAACACTCGCGTGGCTTTTGCGGCAGGTCCGCTGGTGCTCAAGCGTGATTGTTTCGGGCTGATCAATCCCGCTATCTCTATATCTTCTCGGATGGTCTTGTCCGAAAAGTCTCCAGCTTTTGGGATCATGCAGCGGGCCCCTGCTCCGTCCGATCCCCGCTCAGCGTGCATTTGGCTCCGCATCGACGGCACGGCGCGCTGCGCGGTCGCGCGCGGCAGACAGCTCCGCTTCGAGATCGCGACGTTCCTCCTCGGTCAGCACCGCTTCCCCGCGCTGGGGCGGTACGTCATGGACCGCAGGATAGATGGGTTGTATGGCCGATCGTTCCGGCGTTCCTTCCGGCAGCCCTCCGAGTTGAGACGGCATACTCGAGAAGACGGAGGAACAGCCACCAACAGCAACCGCCGCGACCAATGCCAGCGCCGGACCCCATAAGGGCTCTCGACGGCGCGACGGATCGGTTCTAGACATGACGCGGGATGATCAACATTTGAGGCCAGCGACCCTATTATTAGGACTGGCCGTGGCGCGCTTTATCGAGGTAATATGTCCAAACCAAGGAGCCTCTCCGCCATGGACATGAACCAAGACCCGACTGCAACAGCTGAACAAAATCCCACGCCGGTCCCTACGGCAGAGCCTGCACCCGCGCCGCAGGCCGATGGCAACGGCGCCTTAGCGCCGGCGGAAGCGCAACCGGCCAAAGCCGCCGAACCGAAACCCGCCAAGGTTGCCGAAGCTAAACCGGCAAAGGAAGCCAAACCGGCAAAAAAGGCACCAGCCCCCCCGGAGCCGCCGCCGCCGGTCGATATCGAGAAATTCGCGACCAATATCGCAAAGATGATGGAGGAGAGCGGCAAGGCGCTCGCCGCCTGGCTCAAGCCGCGCACCGAAGGCAAGATCAAGGATCCGCACGAGCAGATGGCCGACGTCGCCAAGACGCTCGGAGCCGTTGCCGAATACTGGATGTCCGATCCGGGCCGCGCAGTCGAGTTGCAGACCAATCTCGGCAAGGCCTATCTCGATCTGTGGTCGAACGCGGTCCGCCGCATGGCGGGCGAAGAAAATGTGCCGCCGGTCGTCAAGGCCGACCCGCGCGACCGCCGCTTCGCCGATCCGGAATGGACGACGAACCACTACTTCGACTTTCTCAAGCAGGCCTACCTCGTCACCAGTCACTGGGCCGATCATATCGTGACGGAAGCCAAGGGGCTCGACCCGTACACGCATCGCATGGCTGACTTCTACATCAAGCAGCTCATCAACGCGATCGCGCCGTCGAACTACCTCTTCACCAATCCGGAGCTATTGCGCCTGACGCTGGCGTCGAACGCCGAGAACCTCGCGCGCGGCATGAAGATGCTCGCCGAGGATATCGAGGCGGGCGGCGGCGAGTTGCGAATCCGTCAGTCCGACCACAGCCAGTTCGAGGTCGGCCGCAACATCGCGGTCACGCCTGGCAAGATCGTGTATCAGAATGAGCTGATGCAGATCATTCAGTACACGCCGACGACCGAGAATGTGCTGAAGACGCCGCTTCTGATCGTGCCGCCCTGGATCAACAAATATTACATTCTCGACCTCAACGAGGAGAAGTCGTTCATCCGCTGGGCGGTGGCCCAGGGCGTGACCGTGTTCGTTATTTCGTGGGTCAATCCCGACGCGCGCCTCGCCACCAAGACCTTCTCCGACTACATGCATCAGGGGCCGATCGAGGCGCTCGACGTCGTGCTCAAGATCACCGGCGAGCCGAAGGCGCACACCATCGGCTATTGCGTCGGCGGTACCATGCTGGCGGTGACGATGGCCTATCTCGCCGAAAAAGGCGGGCTCGACAAGATCGCGTCGGCAACGATGTTCACGGCGCAGGTCGACTTCGAGCACGGCGGCGACCTGAAACTGTTCACCTCCAAGCCCGAGCAGATCGAGGCGATCGAGCGCGGAATGGCCGAGCTCGGTTACCTCGAAGGCAAGAAGATGGCGACGGTCTTCAACTTCCTGCGCTCGAACGACCTCGTCTGGCCCTACATCATCTCGAACTATCTCAAGGGCGAGCAGCCCTTCCCGTTCGACCTCTTGTATTGGAACTCCGACTCCACGCGGATGCCGGCGGCCAATCACTCCTACTATCTGCGCAATTGCTATCTGGATAACCGTTTGAGCAAGGGCGAGATGATCCTCGACGATGTGCGGCTCGACCTCAGCAAGGTGAACGTGCCGGTCTACAATGTGGCGACGCGCGAAGACCATATCGCCCCGGCCAAGTCGGTCTATCTCGGCTCGCAGTATTTCGGCGGGCCGGTCGATTTCATTCTCGCGGGCTCGGGCCACATCGCCGGCATCGTCAATCCGGAGGCAGGCCGCAAGTATCAGTTCTGGACCGGGCCGAAGCCGGAAGGCGACGACCTCGATGCCTGGTTCGCCCAGGCGTCCGAGACCAAAGGCTCGTGGTGGCCGCACTGGGTCGAATGGATCCGGCACTTCGACCGCAGCGAAGTGCCGGCGCGTCAGCCGGGCGCCAACGGCTTCGAGCCGATCGAGGACGCGCCCGGTGCCTATGTGAAGATGCGCGACTGAGCTGAAGTTCCGTTTGAGCAAAAGCCGCTCGACGAAAAGCAAACGCCTCCCTCAGGGGAGGCGTTTTTTATCGCGAGTGGGTTGCTGCACCATCGCTTGGATATCGCGAGTAGCCGATCGGCTACAATGCGCCTCTCATACGATTTCCGGCTGACCAGTTCGGTGATGAACCATGCTGTGGCTTGAGGGCCTTACTCCCTCCCCAACTTGCGGGGGACGGAGTCGAGCGAAGCGAGATGGGAGGGGGCTCTCGTATTAGGCCCGGCGATGGTCGGAAGTCCGATGATCGGAGCCGGCTTCATCGTCAGGGAGCCGGGGGGCTCGGCTGGCCGGACGGGCGGCAGTATCGACGCCGTGAACCGCCAAGGAACCGGCATCGAAGCGAACTGGATGGATTGTTCGTGATCCGATTGTTTCCGGCGGCGCCGCGCCACTCTTTCCGCCGATGAATGGATAGCAAACTGATTTCAAAATACGAACTCATATTTGCCAATGGTGTTGCGTCTACGTCACCTTTACTGCCGCGAGTCCCGGTATATTCATACTGAGCTGCGAGCCTGGGGGGCTGCGCGAACGCGGGGGGCTGGTATGAGGAAAATCCTACTTGCAAGTGTTGCCGCCATCGGATTTGCCGGGACGGCATCGGCCGCCGATCTGGCGGTGAAGGCTCCGGTGGTCTACGCACCGGTGTTCACCTGGACCGGCTGCTATCTCGGCATCAATGGCGGCTGGATCGGCAGCGACGAAAGCTATAGGACCGGCTTTGCCGCTCTTGGACCCCAGGTTCCATTCGACCCGCGCCCGACACCAGCCGATTTCGATTTACTGGAGCGTTCTTTCAGCTCCGACGAATCCGGCGCAACCGCCGGCGGACAGTTCGGCTGTCAGTGGCAGTGGGGCTCCGTCGTTCTGGGCGGCGAATGGGATTGGAGCTGGAGCGGTCTCGAAGAGGATAACAATACCCTCTTTGCCGCGTTCACCGCGCCGTCGGGTGCTCCGTTTGCGTCGCGCGCTGAGCATCACCACAAGCAACTCGACTGGTTCACGACCGCGCGCGCGCGCCTCGGCTGGGCCGCCTGGGATCGCTTCTTGATCTACGCCACTGGCGGCGTGGCCTTGGGCGCCTATGACGCCTACACCAAGGTGCAATTTTTCGACAACGCCGGCAATCCCTCGCTCCTCTACAACGGATCCTATCGCGAGAAGCGGATCGGGTGGACCGCGGGCGGCGGCTTCGAATGGGCGTTCGCCAACAACTGGACCGCCAAGGCCGAGTTCCTTTATCTCGACTTCGGCTCGTTCGACTACATCTCGCCCAGCAGCGGCTTTGGCAACAACGACGACTCCGTATGGCGCACCCATATCGATGCGCAGGAGTATGTGGTTCGCGTTGGCCTGAACTATCTCTTCCATCTCGGTGGCCCGCCCGTCGTGGCGCGCTATTGATCGCTGGAACACATCTCCGAGCAGTACCCTTCTCGACTTCGCCCCGGGCTTTCGCCCGGGGTTTTTTCTTATGCTCGCCTTAAGTACGGGGCTCTGTTTCCGTCATCATCGAAGACGCCTTCCCCACCCTCCCCCAGCCCAAGTCGGGTGCCCCCCACTTGGGCCACTCGAAACGGAGCCGACCACGGGAACACCCGCGTTCGGCGCGGGAGGGTTTTTTTTTGGACCCGCGATCGTCGGAACGCCGATGATCGGAGCCGACTTATCGCGTTTGGCTAATACAGGTGCCGTCTGCGGGTCGCTACCGCGCCGCTTCGGCCTCAGTGTCTGTCCGCGAACATATTGAATCGGATGAATCATTTGTGATTCAAGAGTGGTGGCCTGATTCTTGGGAGGGTCACCGATGTGGACGACAGAG
>JANQIP010000129.1 GCA_028282095.1 Xanthobacteraceae bacterium
AGTGAGCCAAAACCCTAGCCAAATCCGCGCAGGCGTCGCCGGTCACAGCCCATCCATCGCTTCGGCGTCGTCGCAAACACCAAGGAAATCGCCTCCAAATAACCCTTTCTCCGCAGCCTGCTAGAGCAACTCCAAACGTAGCGTTCGGCCTACGATCTTTGCGGCGCGCTGCAACGTTGCGATGGTGACGTTTCCATCCTTCGGATCCAGCAGGCGGCTGATCTGACTGCGGCTTGTCCGCATCCGTTCAGCCAGGCGCTTCCGTGAGAGATTCTGTGCTTTCATCGCTTCTGCGATCTGCCAAGCCAGCACTTCCTTGACGGCGACGGCCTCGAACTCCTCGAGCTTGCCTTCGTCTTTCAAGAAATCGTCCAACGTTGTCAGTTCGTTTGTCGAACGGGCCGCTTTCCTCTTCATGTCGGTACCCTACGGTTCAAATTCCTTCTTCCGCCTGCGTGCCAAGCCGAGGTCCGAGTCTGGGGTCTTCCGGGACTTCTTGATGAAGCCGTGAAGGACCAGGATTCTGCCCTGCTGAACGCTGAACAACACGCGTGCAATCCGACCGCTGGGAAGGTCGCTCCGGACTTCCCAAAGGCCATCGCCCATCGGGCGGCAAAGCGGCATTCCAACAGGCCATCGATACTGCACCCGCATGAGGTCCTGGCCGATGGTATTGCGGTCGCCCTCGTTCAGCCCGCGCAGCCAGTTTCGCAACACTTCGGTGCCGGCCAGCGTGCGGTAGAAGACGACCGGCGTCTTGCCCGTCCGCTCAGTGCCCATGCTGATCTTCAGATAAGAGCTGTATCATAAATTGTTCACCCCTAGCAATGATGAGCAGCGAGGTATTGGCCAGATAGAGCTGACTTCTCCGCGAAGCCTTGCCCCTATTCAGCGGCAACGTACAGAGCAGGAGTTCGACCGATCAGTCGACCATATTGGTTTGCCATTACAGCAGTGCTTACGGTTCCAAACTGCTCGACGGCGACGTGAGGAGTGACGGCAGCGCGGCCCATAGAAACGGCGAGCACTCCTGCGAGGAGAACGGACAAAGCGCCGGCTCCGAGCGCTGCCGATCGCCAATGAGCTGCCTCGGCGCGAGCTGTTGCGATCCGTACAGCATATGCTCGCCGCGCAAGATGATAACCGTGGAGCGCACGATCAGGAGCGACGCGTTTCGTTTTGTACGGAATGTGCACCCGTTGGCCCAAGGAAGCTGACCGACGCGCTTGACGGTCCGGCCGCAAGAACCAGAGCAACGCCGCCGCTTGCAGGATAGTGTTGAGTGCGAAGGCGGTCTCGTAGGCAGCGGATGGATAACGGCCTCCCTCGGGCGTCCATTGCGCGATGACCAGGCCGATGCCGGACTGCAGCAGGAAGGCGCCGCCGACATGCAGGAGATTGAGCGCCGCATTTGCTCGGCCGGCAATCTCCTTCGGGAAGTGCTCGGCAAGGATAGCAAAGCTCAGGACGGTTGCAGCGCCGACGCCGGCGACGATCGCCCAAAGCACTACGGTTGGAATGGGCCAGCCGAATGTCAGCGCGAACTGTGCCGCAATGAAGAGCGTCGCAATGACCGCAAGCAGGCCTTCCGACTGCCCTTGCCGTCGGCGCAGCCAATCGGCGCCGAGCCCCAAGATGAGCGCGCCGGCGCATGCGGCAACCGCCATGATGAACAGGTATTGTACGATGCGCGGTTGATCGAAACCGGCGACATCGGCCAACCACGGCGCTGCCCACAACCCATGCAGGGACCAAGCAGCTCCGATGCAAGTTGCCGAGAGCGGGGCGAGGCGCCAGAAGCGTGAATCGTGATAGATCGATTTCAGGCCGATCGATCGAGACGCTCTTACCGGCATCGCGTGCGCCTGCGGCTCGGGCACAACGAGATAGACGATCAGTGCGCATGTCGCGCTTAAGAGAGCGAGCAGTTCGAACAGGCCGCGCCAGCCGATCGAGCCGAGGAGCCATTCGGCGGGTGCCGTCGCCGTCACCGCGCCCAGCGCGCCGAGCGTGATGAAACAGCCGTTGGCGAGCAGCAGCCGTTCACGCGGAAACCAGAGAATGACCGCCTTGAGCCCGGACATGAGCGACCCGGCAACACCGATGCCGATCAGCCCGCGGGCGATCGTAAGCGCTACGAGACTGTCCGCCGCGGCGAACAGCGCAGCTCCCAAGGCGGCGATCGGCAGGAGCACGATTTGCACCCGACGCGGGCCATAGCGGTCGAGGAATATTCCGAGCGGTAGCTGGATCGCAGCAAAGCTCAGGAAGAAGACCGACGTGAGCATCCCGAGATCGGCGGCGCTCAATCCAAGATCCGCAGTAAGCCGGCTGGCGATCAGCGCGTTGATCGTACGGAACAGGTAGGCGAGGTAATAGCCGGCGGCGAACGGCAGAAACACAAGCGCCACCGGCCGCCACGGGGCCCCAGACGCGTCCGTCAACGGCCGGAGTCCTCGGCGCCGGTGGTCGGGGTGTCGTGGTGGAATGTTCGGGGCCGTGCAGTATCGGACGCCAGCTCGTTGAAGAAGTTGTGCCCATTGGCGACCCGGCGGCCGACGGCGTCAACAAAGGCCTGATAGCGCTCGGCGCCCGTCGTCCTGGCCGCGGCCTGCGCGCTCTCCGGCATGGGCGGGGTCACGATGAGCCAGAAGCGCACATACAGCGCCAAGGTCTCGCTCAGGATTCCGAGATTACGCTCGAGCCGGTCGATCTGGCGCGTGAGGCGATCGAGCCGGCGGGTGATAGCGGCTTCACGCCGGTCTTGGGCATCGGGCGACAGGAACGAAGCGACTGCGGCTTCGACGATCAGCGACTTGGAAATGCTCCGGTGGGCCGCGAGCTCGTCGACCTTGCGCAGCAGCTCCGGCTCGAAATAGACGTTCATTCGCGCTTTCATAGACGCCCCCCTTCGTCAGAGACTGATACCGTCATTCGGGTCCATTGCGGCTTGCCGGGCTATCCCGGTCATTCGCTGCCGGAGCGTTCGAGCGCGAACGGCCTCATCGTCCGGCTCGTCCTCGACGGAGGCGAAGGCGCGGTCGGGCTGCTGCTCTTCGATAGCAACCGATTCGTGGTTCGGCAGCGCCGGCTCTCCTCGGATGCCGGCATTGGCGTGATCGCCTTTCTGTTTGTGGCGAGAGACAGCAGCCGACCCGTCCGCGACGGGATGGACCCGCGATGGAACAGGGGGTTGGTCCCAGTCGCAGGGACGCGGAGCGGGCCGGCTCCGGCCGCCTTGCCCCAGCGGCGGCGGCGGCATGATCCGCGCGGCAAGGCGTCGGTCCTCATAGTAGCGGGCCTTGTTGGCGCGGATCGGCGGGAGGCCGGAGACGAGGACGAGCTCGTCGTTCGGCGGCAGCTGCATTACTTCGCCGGCGGTCAGGAGAGGCCGGGCGGTCTCCTGCCGCGAGACCATCAGGTGACTGAGCCAAGGCGAGAGCCGATGCCCGGCATAGTTCTTCATGGCACGCAGTTCCGTCGCCGTGCCAAGCGCATCGGAAACACGCCGCGCCGTTCGCTCGTCATTGGTCGCAAACGCAACCCGGACGTGGCAGTTGTCGAGGATTGCGTGGTTCGGCCCGTAGGCCTTCTCGATCTGGTTCAGCGACTGGGCGATGAGGAAGCTCTTGAGGCCGTAACCGGCCATGAAGGCGAGCGCCGATTCGAAGAAGTCGAGCCGCCCGAGCGCCGGAAACTCATCGAGCATGAGCAGCAGCCGCTGCTTCCTTGCGTCGGGTTCGAGCTCTTCCGTGAGCCGTCGGCCGATCTGGTTGAGGACGAGCCGGACGAGCGGCTTGGTGCGGCTGATGTCCGAAGGCGGGACGACCAGATAGAGTGTCGCCGGCATTCGGTCATGGACGAGATCGGCGATGCGCCAGTCGCAGCGGCGGGTGACCTGGGCGATGACGGGATCGCGGTAGAGACCGAGGAAGCTCATGGCCGTCGAGAGCACGCCCGAGCGCTCGTTCTCGCTCTTGTTGAGGAGCTCGCGTGCCGCCGAGGCGACCACCGGATGGGGACGATCGCCGAGATGCGCCGTCACCATCATCGTCTGCAGCGTCGACTCGATCGGGCGGCGCGGGTCGGACAGGAAGCTCGCGACCCCGGCGAGCGTCTTGTCCTTCTCGGCATAGAGAACATGCAGGATCGCGCCGACCAGGAGCGAGTGGCTCGTCTTCTCCCAATGGTTCCGCCGTTCAAGCGCTCCTTCGGGGTCGACCAGGATGTCGGCGACGTTCTGAACGTCACGTACTTCGGCGTCGCCGCGCCGGACTTCGAGCAAAGGGTTATAGGCCGCGCTGTCAGGGTTGGTCGGGTCGAACAAGAGCACGCGGCCGAACTGCGCACGCCATCCGGCGGTAAGCTGCCAGTTCTCGCCCTTGATGTCGTGAACGATGGCGGAGCCAGGCCAGGTCAGAAGTGTCGGTACCACCAAGCCGACACCTTTGCCCGAACGCGTCGGCGCGAAGCAAAGGACATGCTCCGGTCCATCATGCCGGAGATAAGAACGGCCGAAGCGACCCAGTACGACGCCATCGACGCCGAGCAGTTGGGCCGCTTGCACCTCACGTGTGGTTGCCCAGCGCGCTGACCCGTAGGTGACGGCTTCCTTGGCTTCCTGTGCCCGCCACACCGAAAGTCCAATTGCAATCGCGATGGCAGCAAAGCCGCCGGACGATGCGATGACGGCGCCCTCGACAAAGACCTTCGGAGCGTAAGCATCGAACTGGTACCACCAGAGAAAGAATGCCGGTGGTGGATAGAGCGGCAGGCCTGCGACCTGCACCCACGGCTCGCCAAGTTGCAGCTGATAGCCGAGCCGCCAGGCCGTCCACTGCGTTGCCGCCCAGATCGCGGCAAACGCGATCAGCGAGACGACAAGAACCTGGCCCCAGAGAATCCTCGTT
>JANQIP010000131.1 GCA_028282095.1 Xanthobacteraceae bacterium
CGTCGTGGCGCCGGCGCGCGCTGCCAGATGGGCATAACGCCGGCGTATCAGCGCCTTGACATGCGTTTCTACCGATGGGGTCACGACCGCGTGCCGGTCAGTGGGGCATGTGCTCGGGATTCCAGAAATAGCCGGTGCGGATCATTTTCGCGACACGGTCGCCTTTCTCGATCCAGCAGTTTTCATTATACCTTGCTTGTGACTCGTAGTCATAGTCCACGCGCTTGGTCTCGGCGTGCCATCGGCCCTTTCCCTTGTACTCGACCACGGCATAGGAGGGACGCGGGTCGCCGTCCCAGGACATACCTACCGCAGCGCAGCATACAATGGTCTGGTCTCCAACCTTGCGGATCGAGGGACCATGGATATGGCCATGCGCCATGATATCTGCCGTCACCCCGCCGATGTGTTTCTTCACTTCTTCGTCGGAATAGCGCAGCGGCAGCGCCGTCGAATCGCCGATCTCCTTCGGCGTCGCATGGAAGATCAGGAACTCATGGCCCGGATCCGGCATGTAACTGAGCGTGAACGGCAAAGTACGCAGATACTTGATCTGATCCTCGGTCATGCGTTCGCGGGTGTCCCTGGCCATTCCCATCATCCACTCGTGGTGAACGCTCTTCGGCTTCATCCATTCCCAGCGTTTGTCGACGACCCAGAGGTCGAGATTGCCAACGATAACATCGCAGTCGCGGCCACGGATGATGTCCACAATGGCACCTGGGTCGGGACCAAGCATGACGAGATCGCCGGCCATGATCTCCTTGTCGGCCTTTTCTTTCTCAACCTCCCGAAGCACCGCTTCCAACGGCGCAACCTGCGCATGGACATCCGAGTAGAGCACGAATTTCACGGTGACCTCATAGCTTTGTAATATGCTGGCTCGCGGCGATGACGGGTCGTTAATGGGCGCAAACGGTAATAGGGACGCGTCCGATCCGGTTCCATCATTTATGGTGATACCCATCGCGCTCCATTCGTTGCTACCCTAGAAGCGCGATTTCCAGGCCCGGCCGGAAGCGGTGCATGGAAGCGTTCCGGACGGGCTGGAACTGGCCAGCGCCGGCAATACTATGCAGGTGTTCAAGCCTTGGTGCCGCACGACCGGTGATGCGGCACCAAGGCTTGAGCGCGTCTCATCATGTTGGTGCCGCATCACACAGCATCGGATTAGCTAGTGTTCCTTACCTGACGGTCCGGGGTCGGACCATCAGAGAAGGAAACACTGGTCCGTTCATCCTCGCAAAAGCGGGGAACCAGATGCACTGCCAAAGGGGATTCCCGCTCTCGCGGAAATGAACGGAAGGTGGAGCATGATCCCGAAAAGTCGGCAGACTTTTCGGACAAGATCATGCGACCAACAATAAGAGATAGAGCATGATCCCGAAAAGTCGGCAGACTTTTCGGACAAGATCATGCGACCAACAATAAGAGATAGAGCATGATCCCGAGAAGCTGGCAGACTTTTCGGACAAGATCATGCGACCAACAATAAGAGATAGAGCATGATCCCGAGAAGCTGGCAGACTTTTCGGAATAGATCATGCGACAAGACCAGGGAAATAGCGCACGATTAATCCAGTTTGAATGTATCAAGTTCTAAGGAAAATTCGGCACGACTGACTCAATCTGAAATCGCGCTTCAGACGTCGGCAAGTGAACCGAGTCGCGTAACCGACATTCTCGCCGGCTTTCGGATGATCGCCTTCACGCCACGCCCGCACGCAGCAGGTCGTGGAGATGGACAATGCCGATCGGCATGCCACGCTCCATGACGAACACGGCGGTGATCTTCGAGGCGTTGAGGATCTGCAGCGTCTCGCTCGCGAGTTGCTCCGGCCTCGCGCAGATCGGACTGGCAGTCATCACCTGCTCGACCTTTAGATCGAGCAGGTCGGGACGCATGTGACGGCGCAGGTCGCCGTCGGTGATGATGCCGACGAGCCGGCCGCCGGCCTCGGTCACGCCAACGCAGCCGAATCCCTTGGTCGAGATTTCCATGATCGCTTGCGACATGCGCTCGCCGCGCTGCACCAGCGGCATGGCCTCGCCCGCATGCATGAGATCGCGGGTGAAGGTGAGCGCCGCACCGAGCCGTCCACCGGGGTGGAGAATGCGGAAATCGAGCGGCGTGAAACCGCGGCTCTCCAGCAGCGCAATCGCCAAGGCGTGCCCCAGAGCGAGCTGCATCAGCGAGGAGGTGGTGGGCGCGAGATTGTGCGGACAGGCTTCGCGCGCGGACGGCAGGACGAAAGCGATGTCGGCCGCCTTGCTGAGCGTGCTCGCATCGTCCGACGTCATCGCGATCAGCCCGATGCGGAAGCGGCGCGAATAGTCGATCAGATTCTTCAGTTCCACCGTCTCGCCCGACCAGGAGAGCGCCATGATGACGTCGTCGGACGTGATCATGCCGAGGTCGCCATGCGCGGCCTCGGCCGGATGCACGAATATCGCCGGCGTTCCCGTCGAAGACAGGGTCGCGGCGAGGCTGTGGGCGACGTGGCCGGACTTGCCCATCCCGCTGGAGACGACCCGCCCGCGCGCCGACCGGATCATCTCGACCGCCGCGACAAAGGGCGCGCGCAAGCCGTTCTGCAGGGCGACGGCGAGCGAGCGAATGCCACTGGCCTCCAAGTCGAGCGTGCGCAGACCGGAGTCGATCAGCGCGTCATCCTGCTCGCGGGTCGGTGGATCGGTCGAACGCATGGTTTGCTCGGGCATTTCCGTTCTCGCTGCTCTTGCGCCGGAAAAGTCCTCAAGCGCGCGCGCCGAGAACGCCGGCGGGCCATTCAAGTGGACGGCCAGCCGCCTGCCGTCAACCCCCCGTTAACCATGGCTGTTTTACCGTCGTTAACCATAAGTTCCGATCGGTTGGCGTGGAGGACGTCAAGCGTGCCGCGTCGTCTCGCCCCTTTGCTTGCCACGATCGCTGGCTTCAGCGCAGCGTTTTGGTGGGCAATGCTCGTGCCGGCTTTCGGCCAGGGTCTCATCCCTCCCGACCTGTTCTCTCCGGAACCCGACGGCGCGGTCCTGGACGCCGACCGCCGCTTCACTCCCGGCACCCTTGCTCCGGCCCCGGATCGTTCCCGCTTCGGCGAATTCCCGCCTTTCGGCAGACCTCCGCCCTTCGGCACGCAGCCCGCCTCGGGCGCGGGCGTCACCGGCTTTGATTCAACGAACACGTTTCGCCGCCGGGCCGGGGAGGAGGCCGAGGCAGCCGAGCTGCGGTTGCGCAGGACCCGGCAGGGCGCCGACCTATCGGTGCCGCAGCAGCCCACGCCGCGCCCCGCGGATACGCTGGCTCCCGAGCTACCCCCGCGCGGCGAGAATGTGCCGCCGACCGAGATGCTGTTACCGCGGCGCCTCGTGCGCCGCGGCGCCCCCGAAGCTGCGACCATGTCGCGCCTCAATGTGCCGACAACGATACAGACGGTGCGCCGTTCACGTCCGCCCGCAGAGGACGATCCTTTCGCGCCTGTTGGCATTCGCCTCGGCACTTTCCGTCTGCGGCCGGCGATCGAGTTCATCGGCGGGCTCGACAGCAACCCACCCCGCGTCGAGGGATTGGCAGGCTCCTCGCTGTTTACCGTGCAACCGGAACTTCAGGTGCGCTCCGACTGGGCGCGCCATGCGCTCAATGCCGATCTGCGCGGGAGCTATACTTGGTACAAGCAGAGCTATAACGATCCGCTCGGCGGCTCGCTTGGAACACCGGCAAGCATCGACCGACCCGAACTCGACTCGCGCGTCAATGGCCGCATCGACGTGAGCAGCCTCAGCCGCGCCGACATCGAGGGCCGCTTTCTGATTTCCACCGACAACCCCGGAAGCCCCAATGTTCAGGCGGGCCTGCGCCGCTTTCCCTGGGTGACGACGATTGGCGGCACACTCGCCTTCACCCAGGAGTTCAACCGTTTCGAAATCACCGCTGAGGCCGCTCTCGACGATGTCAAGTACCAGCACTCGGTCCTGGTCGACGGAACATCCACCAGCAATGACGATCGCGACTACCACGAATACGCGGGAGAGCTTCGCGCCGGTTATGAACTAAAGCCGGGTTTGGAACCCTTCGTCGAGGCCGGTTTCATCAACAGTATCCGCGAACTTCCTATCGATCGGTTCGGCTTCGCCCGCACGTCGCATACGCGCTTCGCCAAGATCGGATCGACGATCGAAATCACGGATTTGCTCATCGGAGAAGTGGCGTTCGGCTATCTGCGGCGGCAATTCAAGGACCCTCGCCTGCCCGTCATGCAGGGGTGGACGGTCGACGGATCGCTGATCTACGAAGCAACGGCGCTCACCACGGTTACGCTGACGGCGGCAACCACCGCGGACGAGATCACGACGCCGGGAGTCGCCGGGCTCTTCAGTCGCGGCGTCACCGCTCGGATCGATCACGACTTCCGGCGCTGGTTGACCGGAACTGTCGAACTCGGCATCGGGCATGACGATTATGTCGGCTCGCCGCGCAGCGATCTGAACTACGCCGTGTCGCTCTCGATGCTGTACAGGCTCAGCCGCCAAATGCAGCTCAGGGCCGAGGTCCGGCGCGAGTGGCTCCAATCGAATCTGCCGGATCTCAGTTGGAGCGCCGACACGGCGCTGCTCGGCCTGCGGCTGCAACGCTAGAGCATGATCCCGAAAAACTGGCAGACTTTTCGGACAAGATCATGCGACCAGGCTGGGAGAAAGGGAGCTGACTCAATCTGGAGCGATCGCGCTCTGGACCCCGAATGACCTCTCCCCGCCTGCGGGGAGAGGTCGGATTGTCGAAGCGTCAGCTTCGGCAATCCGGGTGAGGGGCAAACATGGGCGAGGGCAGATCCTACCAAAACCGAACACACGATCCCAGGACCACGGCGTTGCGCGCTGTCGGATAACGATGGCCTAACAAACGCGGGTAGTGTGCTTGAAACGACCGCAGGCGCCTTAGCAGCACCGCAGCCCCCTCACCCGCCGCGCTTCGCGCGTCGACCTCTCCCCGCAAGCGGGGAAAGGTTGTTCCGCGGGCCTGTGACTGGTGTTCGGTCTGCCAAGATTCGACCGCCGCTATCGCGGGAACCGGCGGGACTCGACGGCAGGCTCAATCGACGAGCATCTCCTTGAGCTTCTGGCGCAGCTTGGGGCCGATATCGGGCTGCGCGAGCGCATAGGCGACATTGGCAACGAGAAAGCCCGTCTTCGATCCGCAGTCGAAGGCACGGCCTTCGAACTTCACGGCAAAAAAGGCTTGGTTCAGGGCCAACCGGTTCATCGCGTCGGTGAGCTGGATTTCGCCTCCGGCGCCCCAGCTCTGCGTCTCCAGGAGCTGGAATATCTCGGGCTGCAAGATATAGCGGCCGGTAAGGGTCAGATTCGACGGCGCCCTGCCAGGCGTCGGCTTCTCGATCATCTGGGTGACCTCGAACGCCTTGCCGACCTGGCGCCCGACGCCGATGACGCCGTATTCGTGCACGCGCTCCGGCGCCATCTCCTCGACAGCGACAAAGTTGGCGACCTGATCGATCTCCTGATAGGCGTCGATCATCTGGGCGAGACAGCCGCGTTCGGCCTGAACCAGCACGTCGGGGAGAAGCAACGCAAAGGGCTCCTCGCCAACAATGTCACGTGCGCACCAGACGGCATGGCCAAGACCCATCGGCGACTGTTGGCGCGTGAAGCTCGTCTGGCCGGGAACCGGAAGGTCGCGCTCGAGATGCTCGAGATCGGCAAAGCGCCGACGTTCCGTCAGCGTGACTTCCAGCTCGTACTGCCGATCGAAATGGTCCTCGATGACCGCCTTGTTGCGGCCCGTCACAAAAATGAAATGTTCGATTCCGGCCTCGCGGGCCTCGTCGACGACATGCTGAATCAGCGGCCGGTCGACGACCGGCAGCATTTCCTTGGGGATTGCCTTGGTCGCCGGCAGGAAGCGCGTGCCGAGACCGGCAACGGGAAGGATGGCTTTGCGAATTTTTTTCATCTCTCGATTCGGGAGCTTGGAGCGGAGAGGGCTTCGCCTGTAACACCTCCGCTCGAATTGTTCTTTTGTGGTTGCATCGACTGCGGCGAACCGGTCGCAAGTTCCCCGGCAAATGCGTCAGCCTTCGGGATTAATGCGGGATTCGCGCGACGAAACCAAGACCTTGGCCGTCGGCCTGCAGGCAACCTTAATCGCCGAATGCTCGCGCTTTTTCGCGGCTTTCGTTAGCGGCGCGCCAACGCGCCGCGAGGCTGCCCTGGAGCCGCCTCAATTGCGCCTACGGTTCGCGCTGCAATTCTATTGCGAGTCTGGGCGAGCTTTGACGGAACGCGGCATGGTCGAGCGATCAAATGGGGCAGGGCAAACCAACAGCATCGATTCGAGCAGGAGGCTCGGCGTTTCAACCATTGCCGCGGCGCTCGCCATCGTGTTCGCGGCGCCGGCCGTGGCACAGACGGTCGGGGAGCGCTCTCCGCTTCCCGTCCCGCGACCGAGCCAGGCCATTCCAATGACCAGCGCCTCGGCAACCCCGTCGTCGCCGCCTCGGCGGGCGACATCCGGCACCCGCGAATGGAGCGGAAAGCCCGGCAGCTCCGGTCATCCGCTGATGACGGCCGAAGCCATTCGCAGCGCCGCCGCGGATTTTCCCGCTTGCATCGAAAGGCTATGGCCCGCGGCGGCACGGCGCGGCGTATCGCGGGCGAGCTATGACAATATGACCGCCGGGCTCACGCCCGACCTGCGGATCATGGATTTGATGGACGCCCAGCCCGAGTTCACCAAGACCTTTTGGGCCTATCTCGATCTTCTCGTTACCGACGCCAGGATCAAACGGGGTCGCGAAATCCTCGCGCAGCATGCCGAAATCTTCGCTGCGGTGGAAAGAGCCTATGGCGTCGATCGCTACGTCATCGCGGCCATCTGGGGGATCGAATCGAACTACAGCACGGCCATCGGCGAACGGCCGGTGCTGCGCTCGACCGCAACGCTCGCCTGCATCGGGCGCCGCCAGAAGTATTTCCGCGACGAGTTCCTCGCCGCAATCGAGCTGATCCATCGCGGCGATGTCAGGCCCGACCGGCTGTTCGGCTCCTGGGCCGGCGCGTTCGGGCCGACGCAATTCATGCCGACCTCGTTCAAGCGCTATGCCGTGGATTTCGACGGCGACGGACGGCGCGACGTCGTCGACTCGGTCCCCGACGTGATCGCCTCAACCGCCAACAATCTCAAGAAGGACGGTTGGATCCCCGGCCATACCTGGGGCTACGAGGTCGTGCTGCCGGCACGCTTCGACTATCTGCTCGCCGACCGCTCGCGCAACATGACGCTCGGCGAGTGGTCGCGCCTCGGCGTTGCGCGCGTCGCCGGCAGGGCATTTCCGCGGCCGAACGACCTTGCTTATCTGCTCGTGCCGGCCGGCGCGAACGGGCCGGCCTTCCTGATGCTCAAGAATTACCGCGTGATCATGCGATACAACCCGGCGGAAGCCTATGCGCTCGCGATCGGGCATCTCGCCGATCGGTTGCGTGGGTTCGGGCCGATTGTGCAGGCCTGGCCGCGCCATGAGCGGGCGCTGACCAGCGCCGAGCGGTACGAGTTGCAGGGTCATCTTTACCGCAGGGGCTTCGACATTGGCGGCAAGCCGGACGGCCTCATCGGCAGACGGTCGCGCGGCGCGATCCGGCGTTACCAGGCCTCCGTCGGGCTCGTTCCGGACGGTTTTCCGAGCGGCGGCCTGCTTGAGCGGCTGCGCGCGCGCTAGCGATGCGGCGCATGATCCGGAAAAGTTGCAGACTTTTCGGACAAGATCATGTGGCAAGTTGAAAAGAAGGGGAGCGCGATTGGCCGATCTCAAGACATCGCGACCGAGCAGGCTGCTGAAATAGGGTTGATAGTGCACCTCATCCTTCGAGACGCCCGCTGCGCGGGCTCCTCAGGATGAGGAATTCCAAAGAGTAACCTCACCCTGAGGAGGGCCGAAAGGCCCGTCTCGAAGGGTGGCTAGCCCTTTTTCAGGAGCCTGCTAGTCCGTTCGTCCCCGCGAAAGCGGGGAACCAGATGCACTGCCAAAGGGGATTCCCGCTTTCGCGGGAATGAACGGAAGGTGGAGCATGATCCCCAAAAAGTTGCCAGACTTTTCGGACAAGATCATGCGACCAAACAAAGGGAAGGGAGCACGATTGATTCAACTTGAAGCAATCGCGCTCTAATTGCGCGGGCTAACGTTCTCGCAATAATGTTGCAAGGCGGCCGCTGACCGCGCGGCCGATTTGTGGTATGGAAGGTAGCTTGGCCGTGCCCGTGGCGGTTCATGCCGGCGCACCTGCGGAGAGCGGTCCAACAGGTCTCGACAATGGCAAAGCATGTGCTTTCTTGGCGTTGGCCGACCCTCGCGATGTTCGTCGCGGCCGAGGCGGTGGTAATCCTTGCCATTGTCATCACATTCACGCCGCCGGCCTCCGCGCAGTTCTTCGAGGGCGGTTTCCCATTATGGCAGCGCCAGTGGAATAGGAATCGGCGATACAAACGCAAACGGACTTACCGTTCCTTCCGGAATCGGCAGAGAAACTACTACACGAACGATAGGTCGCGGAACCAAAGGCCAAACGTCGACTATTCGCGGGCGCCGGCGGCAAAGAAGAAAGAGGGTACGCCGGAGACGACCGTGATGGTGTTCGGCGATTCGATGGCGGACTGGCTCGCTTACGGGCTCGAGCTTTCGTTCACCGAATCGCCGGAAATGGGCGTCGTCCGCAAGCATCGCACATTGTCGGGCCTGGTCCGGCGGAAAGTTCGGCGAAAACACCAGAAGAGATATCCCGATTGGCCGAGCCTGGCGAGGAAGACGCTGGCATCGGAAAAACCCGATTTCATCGTGATGATGATCGGCGTGAACGATCGCCGGCCGATCCGGTATCAGAGTCAGCCTGCCCGTCCCGCCGCGGCGCAGCCGGACCAGCCGCAACAGGGCGGAACGGCCGAAGGCAGAAGCGACCAACGAAAGCCACAGTCGCAGTCCGCCGAAAGGAAACCCGCGCGCAAGCCCAAGCGTGCGGTCACTCGCAAATCCGAGTTCCGCACCGACAAATGGGTCGAGCTCTATATCGAGCGGATCGACAAGACGATCGCGGCATTGAAGAGCGCGAAAGTCCCGGTGTTCTGGGTCGGCCTGCCGCCGGTTCGTGGCAAGCGGTCGACCGCCGATATGAGCTTTCTCAATGATCTCATCCGCAGCCGGGCGGATCGGGGCGGCATCGTCTATGTCGATGTCTGGGACGGTTTCGTCGACGAATCCGGCCGTTTTGCTCGCTATGGACCGGACGTCCAGGGTCAGAACCGCCGCTTGCGGACGTCGGACGGAGTCCATTTCACCAAGGCCGGTGCGCAAAAGCTCGCCCATTTCTTGGAACGGGAACTGCAGCGATCGATGACGGTGCAGCCGACGCCCGTCGTGCTGTCGGACGAAGAGGCTGCAGGGTCCGAGGCGCAGAACGCTGGCACGGCGGCCGGAGTGTCCCGCCCGCTCGCGGGCCCGGTCATTCCGCTGGCCGGCAGGCGCGCAAATGAGAACCACAAGGCGCTCGTCGGCGGGGAGCGCCGGAGCCGAGGCAGGGTCGATGCCGTTGCCCAGAAAGTGCTGCTCAGGGGTGCCGCCGTACCCGCTCCGGCCGGGCGCGCCGATGACTTTTCTTGGCCGCGGCGGGAGATCGCGCCGGTCGGCGCCGATCCGGTGGTGTCCGTTGCACGGCTGCCGATGACGCCGATGAAGGGAAAGCCACGCGCAGCCCCGCCGCCTGCGGTCGCGGAGGGACCCGCCGCCATCCAACCGGGCGCAATCCGTCCGCGCGTTGCAACGCGCCCGCGCGCGCAGCGCCGGAGGGGCGGATTGTTCAGCAACTGGGGGTGGCAGCAGCCGCAGCGACAATACCGGAGGCAGCAACAGCGCCGGCGCACCCAGCCGGGCTTCTTCCCGTTCCTGTTCCGACGCTAGAGCATGATCCCGAAAAGTTGCAGACTTTTCGGATCACGCAATCCGCCGCCGCCTTCTCATCGAGACCGCCGCTTTGCGGCCTCCTCGGGGCGAGTTCTTCTCAAGAGATCGTAGGGTGGGCATGCAAAGCATGCCCACCGATTTCAGTCCGCTGCCTCGATTGCGCGGGCACGGCGCGCTTTGCGCGCCTTTGCCCACCCTACACGGTCGGCATCTCTAAGGATGAGGGGAGGCATCGATCGCGGCCAATCAGGAAGTCAGAGCTCGACTTGAATGTCGGAATTGGTAATGCAATCATAAAGTGAGGACCGTACTGCAGTACCGGAATCGCCGCGAGATGAAGTGGAAGTGGATCCTTTGGCAAATCGCCGTCCCAATAGTTGGACCGGTAGTGATTTCAGCACTTGTGGCTGGTTTGTGGTGGTCAGGTACGAACTTCCCGATCGATTGGAACATAATTATTGATGTAAGTCCTTGGGCACTCACATTTATTGCATAACGCTCATTGGCGCCACCATGAATGACCTTTGGCCAGAGCTTGGAAATCGGCCTGGGCTTGGCGTGTCGTTGATGATGGCGGCAGTGGCTGTTGCCCTCTATGCCGCCTTCATCGTAATTTGGCGCCATAATCCAGAGTTTACCCCAGGGACCCCGGTTTACGTGGTGACCTTCATACTCTTGCTAATATCTATAGTGCTGTGCCATCGGGGCGCGAGGAATTGAGGAGCCACCAACGAGCATGGACGCTTCCGAAGAGCATTTGGCTGGAGAACGTGAGAGTGTTTTCACGGGCGCGTTGGGAGGAGCGGCGTTGGGCTCTGTGATCGCGCTAGCTATCTCTAGCACTACTGTGATGTCTCCAGTGGTAGGAGGGCTACTTGGCATTGTCGGGGGATCTGGGGTTGGTCACCTGCTGAATCGGCATAGAGAGCGAACCGAAGAAAGGCGCGGCTCCGATGTCGCCGATCGAGCTTGAGCGCGACTGAGCTTGTCGGACAGGACAGATCGAAAAAGGATGTGCTCACCGATAGCGGCGGCGCACGGCTGGTCCGAACGGCCCTTGGATTCGTCTCAATAAAGGTCAGCGCGGCAGATCCGTCGTTCCCATGAGGAACGCATCGACCGCGTGCGCTGCTTGCCGGCCCTCGCGGATCGCCCAGACGACCAGCGACTGGCCGCGCCGCATGTCGCCTGCGGTGAACACCTTCTCGATCGAGGTCTGATAGGCGATCGTGTCGGCCATCACATTCCCGCGCGGATCAAGCGCAACGCCTAGCGATTTGATCAGGCCGTCATGCACCGGGTGAACGAAGCCCATGGCGAGCAGCACGAGTTCGGCCGGAAGCTCGAACTCGGTGCCGGGGAGCGGCGCGAACTTCGCATCGACATAGGTGCAATGCATCCGCTTGACCTGTCCGTTCTCGCCCGAGAATTTCTGCGTCATCACCGAGAAATCGCGGTCGACGCCCTCCTGTTGGCTTGACGAGGTGCGCAGCTTCAGCGGCCAGTCCGGCCAGGTGAGGAGCTTGTTCTCCTTGTCGGGCGGGCGCGGTAAAATTTCGAGCTGGGTGATTGACTGCGCACCCTGGCGCGCCGATGTGCCGATGCAGTCCGAGCCGGTATCGCCGCCGCCGATGACGACGACATGCTTGTCGGTCGCAAGGATCGGCTCGACGCCACCCTGCGGCTCCTCGCCGACGCGCCGGTTCTGCTGTCGCAGGAAATCCATCGCGAAATGGACACCGTGAAGCTCGCGTCCGGGGATCGGCAGGTCGCGCGGCGCCTCGGCCCCGCCGGCGAGCACGACCGCATCGTAATCGCGCAGCAGATCCTGCGCCGCGACATTGCCCCCGACATGCACGCCGTAATGGAAGGTCACGCCCTCCGCCTCCATCTGAACAATGCGGCGGTCGACAAGGTGCTTTTCCATCTTGAAGTCGGGGATGCCATAGCGCAGCAGCCCGCCGGCCTTCGCGTTCTTCTCAAAGACATGGACCTCATGTCCGACACGGGCGAGCTGCTGGGCGCAGGCAAGGCCCGCCGGGCCCGAGCCGATGATCGCGACGCGCTTGCCGGTCCGCTGCGCGGGCGGCTCGGGCTTCACCCAGCCATACTCGAACGCCTTGTCGGCGATCGCGCATTCGATCGTCTTGATCGTCACCGGATTGTCTTCGAGGTTGAGCGTGCAGGCCTCCTCGCAGGGGGCCGGGCAGACGCGTCCGGTGAATTCGGGAAAGTTGTTGGTCGAATGGAGATTGCGCGCCGCCGTCTCCCAATCGTCGAGATAGACGAGGTCGTTCCAGTCGGGAATCTGGTTATTCACCGGACAGCCGGTGTGGCAATACGGAATGCCGCAATTCATGCAGCGCGCCGCCTGCCGGCGCAGCTCCTGTTCCGGCAGCGGCAGAACGAATTCTTGATAATTGCGCAGGCGCTCCTCGACCGGCGCGTATTTGCGGTCGATGCGCTCGTAGTCGAGGAACCCTGTGATCTTACCCACGATGTCTCACAATCACGGTAGGGGAAACCGGAACGAGTTTCCGCCGAGACCTGCCTTCGCCTCTCCCCGGTGGGGAGAGGTGAAGCGGTCAGTGCCGGCCGCGCAAGTGGTGATAGCCATTCATCACTCCGCAGCCTGCATCGCCGCGGCGGCCTGTTCCTTTGCGATCTCGGCGAGCGCGCGGCTGTATTCGAGCGGCATCACCTTGCGGAATTTGGGCAGATAGGCGGCCCAGTTGTTGAGAATCTCCGCTGCACGCTGCGAGCCGGTGTACCGCGAATGCCGGGCGATCAGCATGTGCAGGCGCCGCGCGTCATCGCGCGTCATGTCCTTCATCACCTCGACCCAGGCGGCACCTTCGAGGTCGTGCGCCTGATGATAGACCCGCGCGTTGATCTCCTCTTCATCAGGGATCGGCAGCAGCTCGACCATCGCCATGTTGCAGCGGGTTTTGAAGCTGTCGTCATCGTCGAGCACATAGGCGATCCCGCCCGACATGCCTGCCGCGAAGTTGCGCCCGGTGCGCCCGAGCACGACCGCGATGCCGCCGGTCATGTATTCGCAGCAATGGTCTCCAGTGCCCTCGATCACCGCGATCGCGCCGGAATTGCGCACGGCAAAGCGCTCGCCGGCAACGCCGCGGAAATAGCACTCGCCCGAGATCGCGCCATACAGCACGGTGTTGCCGACGATGATCGACTCCTCCGGCACGATCCCGGAATCCGCTGTCGGACGCACGATGATGCGCCCGCCCGACAGGCCCTTGCCGACATAGTCGTTGGCATCGCCTTCCAGTTCGAGCGTGACGCCATGCGCGAGCCAGGCGCCAAAGCTCTGTCCGGCGGTTCCCGTCAGGCGGACGTGGATCGTATCGTGCGGGAGGCCGGCATGGCCGTAACGCTTGGCGACCTCGCCGGAGAGCATCGCCCCCACCGTGCGGTCGGTGTTGTTGACCTTCATTGCAAGTCTGACCGGCGCGCCGCGGTCGAGCGCGGGCTGCGCGTCGGCAATGAATGTCCGGTCGAGCAGCCGGTCGAGCTGATGGGTCTGCGGCTCACACTTGAAAATGTTCACACCGGCCGGCGCCTCGGGCCTGGTGAACAGGCGCGAGAAGTCGAGGCCCCTCGCCTTCCAATGCTCAACCAGCCGGTGCTGATCCAGCATCTGCATCTGGCCGATCATCTCGTCGAAGGTGCGATAGCCCATCTCCGCCATCAGCTCGCGCACTTCCTCGGCGACGTAGAAGAAATAGTTGATGACATGCTCGGGCTCGCCCTTGAAGCGACGGCGCAGCCGCGGGTCCTGGGTGGCGATGCCAACCGGGCAGGTGTTGAGGTGGCACTTGCGCATCATGATGCAGCCCGCCGCGATCAGCGGGGCGGTGGCAAAGCCGAACTCGTCGGCCCCGAGCAGCGCGCCGACCACGACGTCGCGTCCCGTGCGCATCCCGCCGTCGACCTGGACGGCGATGCGGCCGCGCAACTGGTTGGCAACGAGGGTCTGGTGGGTCTCGGCGAGGCCGATCTCCCAGGGACTGCCGGCATGCTTGATCGAGGTGAGCGGCGAAGCGCCGGTGCCGCCGTCGAATCCGGCGATGGTGACATGGTCGGCGCGCGCCTTGGAGACGCCCGCGGCGACCGTGCCGACGCCGACCTCGGAGACCAGCTTGACCGAGACATCACCTGCCGGATTGACGTTCTTCAGGTCGAAGATGAGCTGGGCGAGGTCCTCGATCGAGTAGATGTCATGATGCGGCGGCGGCGAGATCAGGCCGACGCCGGGAGTTGAGTGCCGCACCTTGGCGATGGTCTTGTCGACCTTGTGCCCGGGCAACTGACCGCCCTCGCCGGGCTTGGCGCCCTGCGCCATCTTGATCTGCATCATGTCGGAATTGACGAGATACTCGGTGGTGACGCCGAAGCGGCCGGACGCCACCTGCTTGATCGACGAGCGCATCGAATCGCCGTTCGGCATGGTCTTGAAGCGGTCGGCCTCCTCACCCCCTTCGCCGGTATTGGACTTGCCGCCTATGCGGTTCATGGCGATCGCGAGCGTCGAATGCGCCTCACGCGAGATCGAGCCGAACGACATCGCCCCCGTCGCGAAGCGCCGCACGATGTTCTGTGCCGGCTCGACCTCGTCGAGCGGGATCTTCGCGCGGCCTTCCTCTTCGGCCGACCTGATGCGGAACATGCCGCGCATGGTCACGAGCCGTTCCGACTGCTCGTTCACCATCGCTGCAAAGGTGCGATAGCGCTCGTGCGAATCGCCGCGCACGGCGTGCTGCAACGCCGCCACGGTCTCGGCCTGCCAGACATGGTCCTCGCCGCGTATGCGCACGGCATATTCGCCGCCGACATCGAGGGCCGCCCGATAGATCGGCGCATCGCCGAACGCGTCGCTATGGCGCCGCACCGCCTCCTCAGCGATCGCATCGAGGCCGACGCCCTCGATGCGGGTCGCGGTGCCGGTAAAGAACTCGGCGACGAGCGCGCTCGTGAGACCGACCGCGTCGAAAATCTGCGCCCCGCAATAGGACTGATAGGTCGAAATGCCCATCTTGGACATCACCTTGAGCAGCCCCTTGCCAACCGCCTTGATGTAGCGCTTGACGCGCTCCTTATCGTCGAGCTTGTGCAAGACATCGTCCTGCATCGCAGCCAGCGTCTCGAAGGCGAGATAGGGGTTGATCGCCTCGGCGCCGTAACCGGCCAGACAGGCGAAATGGTGTACCTCGCGCGGCTCGCCGGATTCGACCACGAGCCCGACCGAGGTGCGCAAGCCCTGCCGGATCAGGTGATGATGCACCGCCGCGCAGGCGAGCAGCGAGGGAATAGGAATGCGCTCGGCATTGGCCGCACGGTCGGAGAGGATGACGATATTGACCCCGTCGCGCACCTCCCGCTCGGCATGGGCGCAAAGCTCGGCGAGCGCCGGTCGCAATCCGGCAGTTCCTTGCGCGGCCGGCCATACCGTGTGCAACGTGACAGACTTGAAGTGCGGATCGCCCACCTCGGAGATCCAGCGGATCTTGTCGAGGTCGTCATCGGTGAGGACCGGTTGGCGCGCCTCCAGCCGCTTGAGGTGGGACAGGCCTTCAAGATCGAACAGGTTCGGCCGCGGCCCGATGATGGTGAGGAGGCTCATGACGAGCTCCTCGCGGATCGGGTCGATCGGCGGGTTGGTCACCTGGGCGAAGTTCTGCTTGAAATAGGTGAACAGCAGCTTCGGCCGGTCCGACAGCGCCGAGAGCGGCGTGTCGTTGCCCATCGATCCGATCGATTCCTCGCCGGTTGCGGCCATCGGAGTCATCAAGAACTTGATGTCTTCTTGCGTGTAGCCGAAGGCCTGCTGGCGATCGAGCAGCGTCAGGTTGGACAGGCTCGGCAGGCCCCTCGCCGCCGGCAGGTCCTCAAGGACGATCTGGGTGCGGTTGAGCCAGTCGCGATAGGGATGGCTGCACGCAAGCGTCGCCTTGATCTCATCGTCGGGAATCAGCCGGCCTTGCTCAAGATCGACGAGCAGCATCTTGCCCGGCTGCAGCCGCCACTTGGCGACGATGTCGCTTTCGGCGATCGGTAGCACGCCCATCTCGGAAGCCATGACGATGCGGTCGTCGCGGGTGACGAGGTAGCGCGCCGGGCGCAGGCCGTTGCGATCGAGCGTCGCGCCGATCTGGCGGCCGTCGGTGAAAGCGATCGCGGCCGGGCCGTCCCACGGCTCCATCAGGGCGGCGCTGTATTCGTAGAAGGCGCGCCGCTCCTCGTCCATCAGCGGATTGCCCGCCCAGGCCTCCGGAATCATCATCATCACGGCATGGCTGAGCGAATAGCCGCCCTGCACCAGGAATTCGAGCGAGTTGTCGAAACAGGCGGTGTCCGACTGGCCTTCATAGGAGATCGGCCAGAGCTTATGGATATCCTCGCCCAGAAACGGAGACCGTGCCGAGGCCTGGCGCGCCGCCATCCAGTTCACATTGCCGCGCAGCGTGTTGATCTCGCCATTATGGGCGATCATCCGGTAGGGATGCGCCAGCGACCAGGTCGGAAACGTATTGGTCGAGAAGCGCTGATGGATGAGGGCCAGCGCGCTTTCAAAATCGGGATCGTGCAGGTCGGGATAGTAGGTCGGCAACTGGTCCGCAAGGAACATGCCCTTATAGATCACGGTGCGGCAGGACGACGACACCGCGTAATAATGGGCCGTGTTGCGCCCGCGCCGCGCATAGAGGCGACCTGAAATCGCCTTGCGCAGAATGTAGAGCCGGCGCTCGAACTCGTCTTCCGACAGCTCCCTCTCACCGTGTCCGATGAAGACCTGGCGGTGGAACGGCTCTGTCGGCTTCACGGTTTCGCCGAGTGTCGAGTTATCGGTCGGGACGTCGCGCCAGCCGAGAAGGCGCATGCCTTCGCGCTCGGTTTCGGAGGCGTAGAGATCCATGATCTCCTGCCGCTGTGCGTCGTCATGCGGCAGGAACAGCACCACGACCGCATAGCGGCCCGGCTCCGGCAAGGCAAAGCCCAGCTCGCGCGCCTTCTTGGCAAAGAACTTGTGCGGAATCTGAACGAGAATCCCGGCACCGTCGCCGGCACGCGGATCGGCCCCGACCGCGCCGCGATGCTCGATATTGAGCACCATCGTCAGGGCGTCCTGGACGATCCTGTGCGACTTGCGGCCCTTAATGTCAGCAATGAAGCCGACGCCGCAGGCGTCCCGCTCCAGCGCCGGATCGTAGAGCCCGCGCGGGGTTGCGGCCGGCGGGTTATGGCGCCGTGTCGTCTCGGGCAAAGGGAGAACCGGCGCGACGGCACGGCCGGAGCCTTGCGCCATAAATTCGCCGGACGGGATGCCGAACCGTGTCGCGCTCATTCCGTGGTTCCTCGCACTCCCTTGGGTCGCCCCGGGCATCGCTGACGAGGCCGGCGTACCCGTCTCTTTCCCGGCGCTACCCGGCGCCGCGGCATCAAGGGGATCGCTATAATGTCCGGCAGCCTTGGCATACCGGTCCCCGTCCGGCCCTGGCCGCTTCACTTGGGCGCGCGACCCCCGCGTCGCAAGCGCCACCCCGGCGGCGACCCCGAACTCAGGGTCGCGCCCACCAACAGGACAGCAATACTGTCCTAAATGAGAATGCCAAAATATCGCCCCCGGTTCAAGCTCACACGCGACATATACGCCGAACTGTGCCCGGTTTCTTTATTCCAATCAAATCCATTCTTCGGCAACGCAATAAACTCTTCGTCGCATGAATGCGCTTGCGAAGGACAAGGCCGGCGACGTCCGAGGCCGCCCGACCTGAACCGCCCTCAAAGGCACGATCGCCGAGGGCGAATCGCCCCAGCCGCGCCCTATTTGGACGGCACACCATGGTTCAAACAGGGGGGATTAACCATGACAAAACGGTTCGTTGTCTTGCTCGCTGCAGCGCTTGTCGCTGCGACACCCAGCGCCATTGCCCAAGAACGGCTGGCGGGCGTGCGGGGCGCGCGCCATGTCCTGCCTGCTTACGAGATCCTCACCATTATACGTTCGACCGGCTTCGAGCCGATTGGTCGTCCCATCAGAAGGGGGCGGCGTTACGAAGTCGACGCGATCGATCCTTACGACGCCGATGTCCGCCTCGTCGTCAATGCACGCACTGGACGGATCATCGCGGTGCGACACCTCGGTGGCCCCGGACTCGGCGGTCCCGGACTTGGCGGTCCCGGACTTGGCGGCCCCGGACTTGGCGGTCCCGAGTTCCACGGCCCGGACTTTCCCCGGGAAGATTATGCGCAAAACGGATCGCGCTGGCATCGCCCGTCGTGGTCAGGCGGTCGATCGCGTGAACCGCGGCTCGTGCCGCCGCGCTCCATCCCGTCGTCGCGCTCGGCGGCGCTGGGCCCGAAGACGACGCCGCTCCCTCGCCCCCGTCCGGACGGTCAGGCCGTCGCAGCGACGACCGACGACGATGTCGAGGTGACCGGCTCGATCGGTTCAACCCGCTCGCCTGGATCGAGAGACACGAGCGATCCCAAGGTCTCGACTGCGCCTAAGACGAAGACCGATTCCGTCGCCGCGAACGCTGCGAAAAACAAGCCGATCGACATCGTACCGGTCGTGCCGCTGTTCTGAGCGCCTCGGCAAACAAAGAAAAATGGAGCGCGAGCGCATCGCGCGACGCGAAACGCGCTTCTCTCCGAAGGGTCTTATCCGGAAGGTCGTAGCGACAGGCTGATCCGCGTGACGATCGAATGCCAGAGCGGCTCCTCGTCCTTCGGATAAGCGACATAGATGCAGTGCATCCGTCCTTCAAGACCGCGCGGGAAATTGCACCGGCTGTAGAAAACCTCGTCATCCTTGACGCCGGAAATCGCGAAGAAACGGTGGGCGATCCGGTTGTAATCAAGCTGGTCGCGCGGCGCCCGCAGATAGGCGCGCACGAAGCTCGCCGGCGTGTGACGGCCTTCGTTCTTCTCGACATAGACCATCAGCCGGGCGCGATTGTCCGGTGATCGCAAATGGCGCCCGGTTCCGCGCCAAGGCGCGCCGGCGTCAACAGAGAACACGTTGTCCGGATAGTCGACCCGTGTGCCGTAGGTATCGGAGAAGATGGTCCAGCGCGGAGCCTTGATGCCGGCGGTGAATGCGGCGGGCTGCGAGAGAACCGGTCCGGCCGATACCAGCGCGGCAAGCGCGGCAGCCGCGAATAGACCGATCTTCATCGCACCAGCTCCTTTTGCGACGTTTCTGTCGGCAAAGCCGCAATGCGGCCGCATGCGCCGCCCCGTGACCTTTGTACGGATAATATATGAAGGCGGTTCGCCCGACCGCGCTTATCAAGCGGAGTTGATCGGGAGACACGCGGGTCGGCGGCCGTTCTTATTTAACGCTCCGTCCAGGGCGTACAATGCGACCTTTGTCGGCGTTTCTTGAGCTGCGGAAGCTGCAGACCTTTCGGAAAAGATCACGAAATGGAATAATGAGAAAGAAAGCGCGAATCGGTTCAAGGCGAATCAATCAGGCGCTAGCGCATGATCCCGAAAAGTTGGCAGACTTTTCGGACAAGATCATGCGACCAGACAAAGAGAAGCATGATCCCGAAAAGTTGGCAGACTTCTCGGAAGGGATCATGCGGCACAACAAAGAGAAATGGAGCGCGATCGATTCGATCTGAATGGATCGCGCGCTAGTGTTTCCTTCTCTGACGGTCCGCCCCCGGACCGTCAGGTAAGGAAACACTAGCTGATCCATTGCCTTGTGATGCGGCACCAACACGATGAGACGAGCTCAAGCGTTGGTGACGCATCACTAGTCGAGCTCCGCCCGCAATTTGAAGCGTTGGATCTTTCCCGTCGCCGTCTTTGGCAGGTCGGTGCGGAACTCCAACCAGCGCGGATACTTGTAAGGCGCAAGCCGCTGCTTGCAGTAGTCCTGCAGCGCCTGCGCGAGTTCCGGGGAAGCGCGGCCTGCGTCTTTGAGCACGACAAAGGCCTTCGGTTTGACCAGGCGCTCCTCGTCGGGCCAGCCGACCACTGCTGCTTCCAGCACGTCGGGATGGGTCAACAACGCGCCTTCGACCTCGAACGGCGAGACATAGATACCGCCGACCTTCAGCATGTCGTCGCGCCGGCCGCAATAGATCAGATAGCCGTCCTGGTCCTCGACATATTTGTCGCCGGAACGCGTCCACTCGCCGAGAAAGGTCGAGCGCGACTGCTCGCGATTGTTCCAGTACATCACCGCGCTGCTCGGTCCCTTGACGTGCAGCTCGCCCATATCGCCCTTCTTGACCGGCATGCCGTCGTCGCCGACGAGCTTGATCTCATAGCCCCGCACCGCCTTGCCGGTGGTGCCGTAGCGCACGTCGCCCGCCCGGTTGGAAATATAGATGTGCAACATTTCGGTGGTGCCGAGGCCGTCAAGAATGTCGAAGCCGTAGCGCTCATGCCAGCGCCGGCTGATGTCGTTGGGCAGCGGCTCGCCGGCGGAGACGGCGCGTCGCATCTTGACCTCCTCGCGCTGCAGCGCGGCCGGGCTCGCAAGATAGGCCGCATAGAAGGTCGGCACGCCGTAGAACACCGTGACCGGATGCGTGCGCAGCACGGCCGAAACCGATTCGGGCGTGGGTCGCTCCGGCATCAGCACGGTGGTGGCACCGGCCGACATCGGGAAGGTCAGCGCATTGCCCAGTCCATAGGCAAAGAACAGCTTGGCGACCGAGAAGCACAGATCGCTCTCGCCGAGCTGCAGGAAGGGCGCGCCATAGAGCTCGTCGGTCAGCCGCAGATTGGCGTGGGTGTGGAGGACGCCTTTCGGCCGGCCGGTCGAGCCCGACGTGTAGAGCCAGAAGCCGACATCGTCGCGCGTCGTCGGCGCGGTCGCCGCCCGGCCGCTCGTCTCCGCAATCAGGTCCTCGAAGCGGTGATGGCCGTGCGCGTTCTCGCCGGACACGACGACATGCGCAAGATTCGGGCAGGCACCGATGATGTTCGCGAATTTCGGATAAAGCGCTTCCGAGACCACGAGCATGCGGGCGCGGCTGTCGCCCAGCATGTAGCTGTAGTCACCTTCGGTGAGCAGCGTGTTGAGCGGCACGGCGATGGCGCCCGCCTTGAGCGCGCCGAGAAAGGCGGTCGGCCAGTCAATGGTATCGAGCATGCACAGGACGATCCGCTCCTCGCTGCGGATGTCGAGCTTGCGCAGCACATTGGCGAAACGATCGACCCGGTCGGCGAGATCGCCATAGGTCCAGGTGCCGCGCGGATCGATGAAAGCCGGCTTGCCGGCTCGGCCGGCGGCGAGATTGCGGTCGAGAATGTCGGCGGCGAAATTGTACTGGCGCGGAATCGCTTCGTCGGTGGGCGGCGGTGTCGTTCCGCGCGCGGACGGCGTATCGACGCGTTGGGCAAGCGACATTGGCGGCGTCTTCCCTGTTCATGTTGCTTTGATTGACGTGAATAGCGGCGATTATGCCGCCCGATCAACTCCGCCGCAATCCGATCACAGGCGCGATCCGGACCCGCGGCGCAAGGCGTTCGACCTCGCGCAAAAAGTGTGTCATCGATGGGACGATGATTTAGGATTCGGCGCAAACAAGTGAAGGCGGGCTGTTGCCAACCCGCCTTCGAGAGGAAGTTCATCTCTTGTCCAAAGGGGGTGTGCGTCAAGCGCAGTGACCGTTTCCTTCGGCTCGCATGATAGATATGGGGCGGGTTCGTTTGCGATGCAAGCCACATTTTCAGATGATGAAACAGCCATTTCTAGATGAAGAAGAATCGATACAACGACTTTCCGAGACACTGAGCAAGGCGCGCTTCGAGCGGTACATCCGTGCAAGTAATGGCAATCGCCTCAAGGCAATAGAGCTCTATAGATGGAACGCTCAGCTCTCACAATCCCTGCACCCTAAACTGCATGTCTGGGAGATTGCGTTCAGAAACAAGATGAATTCCTTCTTGTGTTGGAAATTCGGGCCGAATTGGCCTTTCGATGCAAAAATAGCTCTCCGGCAACTCACTGAGCACGATCGAGGAAGCGTGCAAAAGGCTCTCAAACGTCAGCGAAAACGCAGGGTTCCTTCGGCCGTCACCACCGACGCTATCGTGTCTGACTTGTCGGCCGGTTTCTGGGTGGCTTTGCTCAATGAAGATTATGGAGTCCCTTTTTCTTGGCGATACAATCTCGTCCGGGTCTTTCCGCGCGAACCGGATTTGCAACCGGTGACCGCGCGCCTTATTTGCAACGATCTGCTCGATCTACGTAATCGCGTCGCTCACCACGAACCCATATACCACTTGCCACTGCCACAGCGGAAAAATGAACTTGACCGATTACTTGCTGCTATGTGTCCAGCGGCATTTGCTTTCGCCGATTCTGTTTGTTCATTTGATCTCGCCTGGGGAAATAAGCCAGCATAACAATGAAGATCGCGGCGGCTATGATAGCGCCTGAAGACAGCCAATCGAGCCCCGCGGCATTCGCATATCTCGATCGCGAGTGGCACAGTTCTCGCAGGGCTTCGGTCATTCTTTCGTCGCCGATTGCTACTAAGGGTCGAGTGCAGCTTAGAGGGCCCTAGGTCGGCGAATATTGGCGCGAACGCGACCACCGAGCTGAAATTGCTTGTTGTTTTAATTATTATAGCTGTGTCTGAGGAATCAAGCATTTCTCAGAGAAATTTTCTTGTAATAAAATAGAACTAGTAAGAATAGGTACATAATAAGTACTTTTTAACGACATGTCGGAGTCTTATTGATAAGATACGATTGTAGCTCGCTACTGCTACAATTCGGTCTTGTGCTGCGTACAGACTTTCCAACAGTCGTCCCACAGAGGAATCCGATCATGGACCCCCAATTTAATCCCTACCCCACGCAAGCAATGCAGGATGCCGCGCGCCAGGGCCCCGAACAGGCCGGCCGTATCGTTCAGCTCTCTACCGATGTCAGTGAGCAGGCGGCGCGCGCCGGCGCCCAGATGATGCAGCACAACACCGACACCGTTCAGCAGGCGCTGCAGTCGAGCGCGGAGATCGCGGCGCGGCTAACCGAACGTTCAGTCGATCAGTTCGGTCGCGTCCTCGGCATTTCAGGCGATGAAGCACACCGCGCGGCGCAGCAATCGTCCGACAATATCGACGCCATCTTGCGGTCGAGCTCCATGCTCGCCGTGATGGCCCAGGGCGCCTCGCGCGAATGGGCGGACTTCGCTCGCGAGCGCATGGAGCAGAACTTCAACGGCCTCGACAGGCTCATGCGCTGCCGCACGCCGCAGGATCTGGCTGCCATTCAAAGCGAATTCCTGCGCGAGAGTCTTGAGAGCTTCCTGCAATACAGCCGCCGGGTCGCACAGCGGTCGATGCAGATGGCGGACGAGGCATCGCGCACGATGGCCGCGAATGCGGAGCAGGCCCGCGCGGCCTGAGCTCATCGCGAAAGCGGAAAAAAAACATCCCCGGCGCTCGCGTCGGGGATGTCGTGCATTAATCACACTTATTTTTAGCTGTACTCTTTTCGCGCCTGATTGCTTTTGTGCGCAAAACCTCCCCTTTCTCGGCGGGTCGGTGTAGGGTTCGCTGGTCCAGCAATCGTCCCAACGGGCCGTGTACCAGATGATCTTACTTTCCGACGAAGGCTTCATCGACATTGCGGGCCAGACGCTCGAATACCGCATGATCGGTCCGCGGCCGGACGAGGCGGCAACCCTCGTGCTGCTGCATGAGGGACTCGGCTGCGTCGCCATGTGGGGAGATTTCCCCGATCGGCTGGCGAAGGAAACCGGCGCCGGCGTGTTCGTCTACTCGCGCGCCGGCTGCGGCCGGTCGAGCCCGGCGGCGCGGCCGCATGGAGCCTCGCACCTGCATTCGCAGGCGCTGTCGGTTTTGCCGACGCTGTTGGAAGCGATCGGCTTTCGCCGCGGCCTTCTCGTCGGGCACAGCGACGGGGCGTCGATCGCCACCCTTTACTGCGGAAATGTCGAAGATCACCGCGTGCGCGGCCTCGTGCTGATCGCCCCGCACTTCTTCTCCGAGGATTCAGGTGTTGCCGCGGCCGCGACCGTCGGAGAAGCCTATCGGACGAGCGACCTGCGCGAACAGCTCGCCCGCTTTCACGCCGATGCCGACAGTGCGTTCCGCGGCTGGAGCGATGCCTGGCTCGATCCCACCGTCCAAACATGGGACATCACCGAGGAGCTCGGCTATATCCGCGTGCCGATCCTGATCGTGCAGGGCGAGGCCGACCCGTTCGCCACTGCCCGCCAGATCGCGGTCGCGCAGGATGAATGCTATTGCCCGGTTGAGGTCGCCCTGCTGCCCGGCGTGCAGCACGCGCCGCATCGCGAGGCTTCGGAAGCAACGCTGGCCGCGGTCGCTGGTTTCGCCAACCGCCTGCTGCACGACCATCACGAAGGCGATCTTCCCGCCCACGCGGCGTAAGAAGAGCCGGGCTTAACAGCCGAGAAGCGCGATTGCTATGGGTCGATTCGATCGGCGTCTCGAAGGATGCATGGGTTGAGACGCGCGGCGCCGTCCCCCGCGGCAGATTTTCTGCTTCGGCTGACCCACATGCCGTTCATTCCCGCGGAAGCGGGAATCCAGTCTTTTTTTCAGATAGATACTGGGTCCCCGCTTGCGCGGGGACGAACGGATGAGCCAAATCACGACTCTTCTTCTGCAGAGAAGATATCGAAACAAACACCTCATCCCGAGCAGCCGACCGAAGTCGGCGTTGCGAAGGATGCATGGTTTAGGACGCGCCAGCTTCGCTGCGCTTCTCGCCACGAGGGCGAGAACATCTGCCAACCTCTCGGGATCGGGTTTTAGATCGGCTGGCCTTCGACTTTTTCGGTCAAGCTGCGGATCTTGTCCGGCATGCCATTGAGCTGTGGATAGAGTTCGGCCGCCCGGCGAAACGCTTCCAGCGCGTTTTTTTCGTCGCCGATGTCCTGCATGATCGTGCCGAGGCCGGCAAGCGCCGCGAAATGGCGTGGCTCGCGTCGCAAGACTTGCCGTAGATCGGAAAGCGCGCTGCCGTAATCCTTCTTCAGGAAGAAGACAGTCGCGCGCCGATTCCACGCCTCGGTGAATTGCGGCCTGATCTCGATGACGGCATCGAGCAGCCGCAGCGCGACATCGAGTTTCTCCTTCTCGACTGCGGTCTTCGCTCGCCTCATTAGGAGATCGACAGTGTCGCTGCCCGAGGCAAGCCACAACGCCCAGATGCGGTTCTCGATCGCTTTGGCGCTCTCCTGATCGGGTGCAGCCTTCAACGCGCCGAACAGGAAATCGAGATCATGGGCAGGGCTGCTGCCGCGATCGGATGCCGCGGTGGCGGTCGAATGGGCCCAGCCTTTAGACCGCGGGGGTGCCGAATCGTCCGCATAGGCCGTCCCGACGCTCGCGAAGGCGAGCATCGCGCAGGCAAGGACAAATCGATTACGGCGTCCTTTCATCGGTACCAGAACCTCGCGCGCGATCACTGCCGATCGAATCACTCGCGCTCTAAACCGAGGAGACATCGAGACATCTGGCCGAACAGCCAACGCACGCCGTCAGCCCTGCCGCGCCTTATACCGGCGCTGGACCTTGTTGATGATGTAGACGCGTCCCTTGCGCCGCACGATGCGGTTGTTGCGGTGGCGACCGCGCAGGGCCTTCAGAGAATTGCGGACCTTCATGACTCACCCCTGGCCTTGGAGCATGATCCCGAAAAGTTGCAGACTTTTCGGACAAGATCATGCGACCAAACAATAAAACGCATGATCCCGAGTTGTAGACTTTTCGCACGAGATCATGCGTGAAAACAAAGAGCAAAGAACGCGATTGGATGAACTCGACGCAATCGCGTTCCTGCTTTGTCGCGGCCATTTGCGGGCGGCCGACTAACCATAGATGCGGAAAATAGGAAGGCGCGCCGACCGGGTCAAGTTGGCGGGTTGCCCGGGGGGGGGGGGCGCTCACCGCGGCGCCAACACCATCACCATCTGCCGGCCCTCCATCCGCGGCTCCTGCTCGACCTTGGCGAGCTTGCCGGTGTCTTCCCTGACCCGGTTGAGCAATTGCATGCCGAGATTCTGGTGCGCCATTTCCCGTCCGCGGAAACGCAGCGTCACCTTGACCTTATCGCCCTCCTGGAAGAAGCGCAGCATTGAGCGCATCTTAACGTCGTAATCGTGGTCGTCGATCATCGGCCGGAACTTGATCTCCTTGACCTCGACGATCTTCTGTTTCTTACGGGCCTCCGCGGCCTTCTTCTGTTCCTGAAACTTGAACTTGCCGTAGTCCATCAGCTTGCAGACCGGCGGACTGGCATTGGGAGCGATTTCGACCAGGTCGAGACCCGCCTCTTGGGCGAGTTGCATGGCCTCGACGGTCGAAACGGTGCCCCGGTTAGCGCCGTCCTTGTCGATCAGGTGAATCTCGCGGATCCGGATATCCTCATTCACGCGCGGCCCGTCTTTCTGGACGGGGGGCGGAGCTCTCATCGGGCGACGAATGGCTTGTCTCTCCTCTCTCGTTTCACGTCCCGCAGCAAAACGGCTTGGCGGTAACGCAAGACCCATTCGTCTGGTTTCCGCCGCTGCTGATCGGAATGCACTAGAATCGGGACAATTGCGCGGCAAGTCAACGGCGCTCACGCTTTGGTCGACGGCTTTCCCAAAATCTCGTCGTTCCGTGCCGCCCTCGCGCCTGAAACGCGGGCATAGGCCGCAAGCATCCGCTCGGCAATACCGGCGCGGTCGAACTCGGCGAGCACGACGGCGCGCGCGCGCCGGCCCATGGCCTGCCGCTCTGCCTCTGGGCAGGACATCATCTGAAGGAGCGCCGCGGCAAGCGCGGCATCATCGCCCGCTTGGAATCGAAGGCCGGTCGTCTGCGTTTGCGCCGTCGCCGGCGGCGAGCGCACCGTCTCCGGCCCGGCCGCAAGATGCGAAGCGATCACCGGCTTTGCCGTCGCCATCGCCTCGAGCAGTTCCCGCGGCACGCTCTCGAGCTGAGTGGCGGCGCTGACGACCATGGTCGCCGCCGCATAGCAGGCCGCACGATCGGCAAGGGGACCGCAGATGCGGACCACCTCGGCGGTGTTCGTCGCCAGCACGAGGTCCCATAGATCGCCGCTGTAGTGCGAGCGACCCTCGTCCTCCCCGGCGAAGACGAAGACGAAATCCCTCACTCCCTTCGTTCGCAAACGCGCCGCCGCCCTGACGACGACATGATGGCCCGCGCGGCGAATGATGCGGCCGGGAACGAGGATGACGCGCATGTCGCGCGAGACGCCCCAGGTGCCGCGCACCTGCGCAATGCGCGCGTCGGTCATGAGGCCGGGATCGAAGGGCGCAAGATCGAGAGATGCACGAACGACGGAAATCCGCTGCGCAGGCACGCCGTAGCGTTCGGTGAGGAGCTGTGCGATCTGCTCGCTTGCCGCGATCACCTGATCGCCGCGCGCGATCACCTTGTTGTACCAGCGCTTGAGAATGTTCTGTTCGCGAAATCCGGCATAGCAGCTCGTGATGAACGGCACGCCACACAGGCGGGCGGCGAGCCAAGCGCTCCAGCCTGGCGCGCGCCCATGCGCGTGCACGATGTCGCAGGCATGCGCCTGAACGATGCGGCGCAGCGTCACGGCATTGCGGGCAATGACCAACGGATTGTGGTTCGAGGTATCGAGCCTGACGAATACCGCACCGATCCGGGCGATCTCGTTCTCGAGCCGGCCGCCCTGCGAGACGAGGATGGGCCGATGGCCGGCGGCGGCGAGAATGCAGGCAAGATCGATCGCGCCCTCGTCCGCGGCGCCGAGATCAAGGGTGGGTGCCGCGATCAGCACCGTCAGCCGGCGCTCGGGAACCAGCGGTGGATCAACCGGGCGCGCATGCGCTCCATCGCGGGAGACCGTGTCGTCGGTTCGGGCAAGCGCGCTCGGCGTTTGAAGCACCACGATCCCTCAACTCGGCTCGTTCCACGCGACCGATCCCGCCGGACGACACTTTTTAAAGGGTATAGACCGCAAGCCCCAAGGCGGCAATATTGCGGCCCCGCGGCCACGATTCGTGCGCTGCAACAAATCCGGGCGGGCGGCCGTCCACTCAAAGCCGTTCGCGCGTCTTCCTCCTCGTACGCCTTGCAGCCAACTCGGCTTCTCCTCGCTCGCGCAGCGGCGGCGGGATCGACCCTGAAGGATCGAACGAATGGACAACAACACCGCCTTCCTGGATGTCGGCTCGGCAGAGAACCAACGCAGGATCGCGGTGAGACGGCGCGAGGGCTCGACGCCCGGCCTGATCTGGCTCGGCGGCTTCAGGTCCGACATGAAGGGGACCAAGGCGCAGGCGCTCGATGAATGGGCGGCGCAGAACGGGCGGGCACTGGTGCGCTTCGACTATTCCGGCCACGGCGAGTCGAGCGGCGATTTCGCCGACGGCACCATCGGTCTTTGGCTTGAAGAGACGGTCGCCGTGTTCAAGGCGCACTGCCGCGGCCCCCAGGTCGTCGTCGGCTCCTCGATGGGCGGATGGCTTGCCCTCCTGCTCGCGCGTGAGCTCAAGCGCCGCAACGGCACCGCGGACGTGCCGCCATTCGCCGGATTGGTGTTGATCGCACCGGCGATCGATTTCACCGAGGAGTTGATCTGGAAGCGTAGCCCGCCTGCGGTGCGGGAGGACCTTGAAACCAAAGGCGCCTGGTTCAAGCCATCGGAATATGGCGAACCGCCCCTCCTCGTCACGCGCCGGTTGATCGAAGAGGGGCGGCATCACCTGCTGTTCAACGGGCTGATCGAGGTGGGCTGCCCTGTGCGCATCCTCCAGGGTGTGAAGGACCCGGACGTGCCCTGGCAGCATGCATTCGATCTCGTCGCCCGGCTCGCGCAGGACGATGTCGTCCTTACGCTGGTGAAGGACGGCGATCACCGTCTGTCGCGCCCGGAGGACATCGAGCGGCTGCTGCGCGTGATAACGGAGTTTTAGTTGCAAACGAGAGCATGATCTTATCCGAAAAGTCTGCAACTTTTCGGGGTCATGCTGCTCGTCTTCGGGTCGCATGATCCTATCGGAAAAATCTGCAACTTTTCGGGATCATGCCGTTCTTTGTCTGGACGCATGATCTTATCCGAAAAGTCTGCAACTTTTCGGGATCATGCTCTAGCCCCTGTGGTTGAACGCTTTGCGGCACCCCGGGCTGAGGCTCGCGCGCTTCTTCTTCAGGCAGGCGATGATCTGGCTCACCTGCGGGATTTGCGCGCTGCACAGCCGAAAGACATCGGGCGTGCAGGCGGCGCGCTTCTGCGCAGCGGTCATCGCCTCGACGGGTGTCGCGAACACCGCGAGCATGCCGGCAACGGCAATTCCGGAAGCGGTCTTCGCAAGGCGATTGATCGTGGTCGGCATGGGAAGGCTCCTTCAATGCGGCGGTGATCGGTTGAGGTCATCGGTTGAGTTGGTTGAGCGGACGGCCGGTCCGTTCGAGCAGGCTTGCCGGCTTTGTGAGACCGCTCACATGCAAGCAGGTCAGCCGCGTTGATTGATCGAAGGGGCGGTCGTCAAACGAGCATGCGATCGCTGAGCACGGCGCGCGGGGTCGCGCGCGCCAAACCGGCACACGTGCCGGCACCGCCGCTTGCGGGTATAGTGGCTCGCCGCAGCACGGGAGGATGACCGGCGAGTGCCGGTTACCGCGATCGCCTCCAGGACACGAACAGAATGCGGATCTTCAAGCGTTTCTGGGGCGGGCTGTTCGGCAAATATGTCGCGTATTTCGTCGGCTTTGCCGTGTTCGTGCTCGCGGTGAACATCGCGCTCGAAACCTGGTTCACCTATCGCGAGACGACCGATGCCGCGGTCAAACTCGCCTGGGAGAAGGCGGACGCCGCGTCACAACGCATCCAACAGACCTTCGCCGATATCGAGCGGCAGATCGCCTGGACCACCCGCGCAAGCGCCAATCTCGATCAGCGCCGCACCGACTATGTGCGGCTGCTGCAGGAAGTGCCCGCCATCGACGAGGTCATGCAGATTGACAGCAACGGCCAAGAGCTGTTGCGGATCAACCGGTTCACCACCGAAGCAGCGGCCGGCACCGATTTTTCGCGCGACCCGCGGTTCACCGAGGCCCTCGCCAATCGCCTCTGGATCGGCCCGGTGCGTTATCGCAATCAGGTCGACCCTTATGTCACGATCGCGATGGCCCATTCCGGCCCATATGGCGGGGTCACGGTAGCTCAGATCGACCTTCGTGTCCTGCGCGGCGCGCTCGACGCGATCCAGGTCGGCGCGACGGGTTATGCTTATGTCGTCGACGCTAAGGGCCGGCTGCTCGCGCAATCGGATCGGCTCAAGACACCACGCGGCACGACGATGGCCGGCCTTCCGCAAGTCAAGACGATGCTGTCGGCCGCAGACGACCCCGGCGCGATGTGGGACTTCGGACGCGATCTCGGCAGCCATTCCGTGCTGGCCGCCGCTGCCGTCGTTCCGCGCTTTGGCTGGTTTGTCATTGTCGAGCAGCCGTTGAGCGAAGCGCTGGCGCCGGTCTACACGCTGCTGACGCGGATCGGCTGGCTCGCTTTGATGTGCATTGGCCTCGCCGCCGTCGCCGGTGTCGCCCTCGCCCAGCGGATGGTCGTGCCGATCCGCGCGCTCCATACCGGCGCCGGCCGCCTCGGCGCCAGCGAGTTCGGCACCCGCATCGATGTGCGCACCGGCGACGAGATCGAGGACCTCGCCGATGAGTTCAACGCCATGGCGGGCAAGCTCAAGGAGTCCTACGCGCAGCTTGAGCAGACGGTCGAGGAACGCACACGCGATCTTGCCCGCTCGGTGCGCGAGTTGAAGGCCTTGGAGGAGATCGGCCGCACCGTCGCATCTTCGCTCGACGTGACCGCGGTGCTGGCGACGATCGTGACCCGCGCCGTCGACCTCGCGCGCGCCGATGCCGGCAGCATCTACGCCTATGACAAACCCCGAGGGGTTTTCCGGCTCAAAGAGGCGCACGGGCTCGACCGCGACTTTGTCGAGGCGGCACGCGCGCGCAGCATTCCGCTCGCGGAGAGCGTGATGGGCGAAGCGGCACGCGCGCGCAAGCCGATCACGATTCCTGACCTGGAACAGGCCGCTAAGCTGCGCGCCGGCGAACTCGCGACCGCTGCGGGCTTTCGCTCGGTGCTGGTGCTGCCGCTGGTCGGCCCCGAGGAAATTCTCGGCGCGCTCGTTGTGCAGCGGCGCGCCGCCGGCGATTTTGCCGCGAACACCGTGAGCCTGATGCAGACCTTTGCCGACCAGTCGGTGATCGCCATGCACAATGCGGAGCTGTTCCGCGAAGTCGAGGAGCGCGGCCGCCAGCTCCAGCTCGCCAATGAGCATAAGTCGCAGTTCTTCGCCAATATGAGCCACGAGTTGCGCACGCCGCTCAATGCCGTGCTCGGCTATGCCGAGCTTCTCGTCGACGGAATCTATGGCGAGGTGTCGCCGAAGGCGATCGAGGTCCTCGAACGCGTACAGGCGAACGGCCGGCATTTGCTGGGTCTCATCAACGACGTGCTCGACCTGTCCAAGATCGAGGCCGGCCAACTTAAGCTCTCAATTGACGATTATTCGATGCGCGCGGTCATCGAATCGGTCATCGCCGCAACCGAACCGCTCGCCGAGGCGAAGGGGCTTGCGCTCGCCGTGGAGATTGCCGACGATCTGCCGATCGGTCGCGGCGATGAGCGGAGACTGACGCAGGTGTTCCTCAACATCGTGGGCAACGCGATCAAGTTCACCGAAACGGGCTCGATCGGCGTCCGTGCCCGCGCCGCCAACGGGGCTTTCGACATCGCCGTGCGCGACACCGGTCCGGGCATCGCGCCGGCCGATCAGAGCCGAATATTCGACGAGTTCCAGCAGGCCGACCCGAGCCAGACCCGGGAGAAGGGCGGGACCGGCCTCGGCCTGTCGATCGCCCGCCATCTCACCGAGATGCATGGCGGCGCGATCAGCCTTGCCTCCGAACTCGGCGCCGGGTCCGAATTCCGGGTGATTGTGCCGGTGCATGCCGGGACCGAGGAGAAGCGGCCATGAGCCGGCGCATTCTCGTGGTCGAGGACACCGAGGACAACCGCCAGATTCTACGCGACCTCTTGACCCACGCCGGATTCGATTTGATCGAGGCCGGCGACGGCGAGAGCGGTGTCGCCCTCGCCGCTCAGGCCAAGCCCGACCTTATTCTCATGGATATGCAGCTTCCGGTGATCGACGGCTATGAGGCGGTGCGGCGGATCAAGGCCAACCCGGCGCTCAAGGCAACGCCGGTCATCGCGGTGACCTCCTATGCCCTGGTCGGCGATGAGGAGAAGGCGCGCGCCGCCGGTTGCGATGCCTATGTCGCCAAGCCCTTCAGTCCGCGCCAGCTCCTCGCCAAAGTGCGCGAACTACTCGCCTAGGGTTTACTGTAGCACAATGCGCAACCCGGCCCGCATCCTTGCCGTCGACGACGCGCCGGAGAATCTGGAGATTCTCCGCGCCCGCCTGCAGGCAAACGGCTACGAGGTGGTCACCGCCGCCGATGGCGAGGAAGGCCTCGCGCGCGCCCGCACCGGCGAGCCGGACCTTGTGCTGCTCGACATCATGATGCCGAAGCTCGACGGCATTTCCGTGCTGAAAAGGCTCAAGGAGGACGCGGCGCTGCGGTTCGTCCCGGTCGTGCTCGTCACCGCCAAGTCCGACATGCGCGATGTCGTGGCCGGGCTCGACGCGGGCGCCGACGACTATCTCGTCAAGCCGTTCGACCAGTCGGCCCTGATCGCGCGCGTGCGCTCGCTCCTGCGCATCAAGAGCCTGCACGACCTCGTGCTGAGCCAGGCGGCAAAGCTCGAAGAGCAGGCCGCCGCGCTTGCCGAGCACAACCGCTCGCTCGAAGAGCGGGTGGCCGCGCAAGTCGCAGAGCTCGAGCGCATCGGCCGGTTGCGCCGCTTCCTGCCGCCGCAGATTGCGGAAATCGTCTCCTCCACGGCGGAAGCCGGCGCGATGTTGAACAGCCACCGGCGCGAGATCACGGTGGTGTGCTGCGACCTGCGCGGCTTCACCGCGCTGACCGAAAGCGCCGAGCCCGAGGATGTGATGACCGTGCTGCGCGAGTATCACCAGGAGGTGGGCGAGCTGATCTTCAGATATGAGGGCACGCTCGAGCGGTTCGCCGGCGACGGCGTCATGGTGATCTTCAACGATCCCCTGCCCTGCGCCGACCATGCCGAGCGGGGCGTGCGGCTGGCCCTCGACATGCGCACCGCAATGCTGCGTCTCGGCGGGCAATGGAAGAAGCGCGGCAATGAGATCGGCTTCGGCGTCGCGGTCGCGCTCGGCTATGCGACGCTCGGCCAGATCGGCTTCGACCGCCGGCTCGAATACACCGCGATCGGCAGTGTCGTCAGCCTTGCCCATCGCCTATGCGCGGCGGCACAGTCCGGCCAGGTGCTGATCAGCCCGCGCGTCTTCGCCGCGGTCGAGGACAGTTGCGAAGTGGCGCCGATCGGCGAGCTTTCCCTAAAAGGCTTTCACCGGCCGGTCGCGGCCTATGATGTCGTGAGCTGGCGCGACGCTGGCCCCGACGCGCCGCCGGCAGGCGCATAGCGCATGATCCCGAAAAGTTGCAGACTTTTCGGGAATGGTGCTCGGCGGCAACGGATCAGTCCGATTTCAACACTGATACTATTTCCGGCTGATTAGTTCGGTGACGAACCATGCTGTGGCTTTAGGACCTTACTCCCTCCCCCGCGCCGAACACGGGTGTTCCCGTGTTCGGATTTGTTTCGAGTGGCCCAAGTCGGGAACACCCGACTTGGGCTGGGGGAGGATTGGGGAGGACTTCATCCGCGACAGAGGCCGTCCTGTGGACCCCCTCCCGGCGAGCACGCAGCCAAGCCTGCGCGGGCTGCGCAAGCTTGCCTGCGCCGCTCGCCGACCTCCCCCTTTCAGGGGGAGGTAATAGGATTCTAGCCCGAAGCAATCATACGGAAAGCATATGATCCGATGGTTTTGCTCGGCCCACCGCCGCGCCGCCGGGCGAAGGGGCGAGCGCCGGTTCAAGCACCGGGACGAGGCGGCGCTTCTCCCGGCGCGCCGGAATTGTGCGGTAGACCTCCTTCATCGCCTCGACGATATGCACGCCCGCGAACGGTGCCGAGATCGTCCGGCCGGTGCGCTCCCAGGCGACGGCCGAGCGGATGAGCCAGCCGCGGGCGATCGGCGGCATGTAGAGCGCCTCCCCCCAGGACGTCGGGGTGAACGAGGTCTCGCGCAGGAGCTGGATGATCTGCGAGCGCGAATAAGGCTGCCCATGACCGAACGGCGTCGTGTCCATGCGGGCCCAAAGGCCGCGCCGATTGGGAACGACGAGCAAAGCAAGTCCGCCCGGCGCCAACACCCGCCACACCTCGCGCAGAAAGGACGGGGCGTCCTCCGACATTTCAAGCGCGTGAATGAGGAGAAAGCGGTCGACCGACAGGTCGGGCAGCGGCAGGTCGTAGTCCTCGACCAGCGCCGCCAGCGCCGGCCCTCCGGTCGGCCATTTAATCACGCCCTGCGCGGCGGGCATGAAAGCAAGGCACCGCTCAGCCTCCTCCTGGAACAGGCCGAGATAGGGCGTAGGATAGCCGACGCCGGCCACCCGCTGGCCGTGTGTGTCGCTCCAATGTGCCCTGATGCCGAGGCTGACGAAGCGCCGCGCGACCGCCCCGAGCTGCTGGGCATAGAAATTGCGCAGATCAACAACGTCGAGCGGCATGACGGTGAGTCGGAACGAGCCGGCCTTGGCGCGGCGGACCAAAATAGAGGGGGCCCGGCTGGCCCGAGCCCCCCAATCTTAGCAGAGTTGCGAGACGGCGCGCAGACGGGTCGCGGACCCGTCCGCTAGAGCCCGTCAGCGCTCGACGCACATCGCAATGCCCATGCCGCCGCCGATGCACAGCGTGGCCAAGCCCTTTTTCACGTTGCGCTTTTCCATCTCGTGCAGGAGCGTGACCAGGACGCGGGTGCCCGATGCGCCGATCGGGTGGCCGAGCGCGATCGCGCCGCCATTCACATTGACCTTGCCGGTGTCCCAGCCGAGATCCTTGTTGACGGCGCAGGCCTGCGCCGCGAAGGCCTCATTCGCTTCGATCAGATCGAGGTCTTCGATGTTCCAGCCGGCCTTCTTCAAGACGGCGCGCGTGGCCGGGATCGGGCCGGTGCCCATGATCGCCGGGTCGACGCCGGCATGCGCCCAGGCGGCGATGCGGCCGAGGATCGGATGGCCGCCCTTTTTGGCATCGCTCTCACGCATCAGCACGACCATTGCCGCGCCGTCATTGATGCCGGAAGCGTTGGCGGCGGTCACCGAGCCCTCTTTGTCGAAGGCGGGGCGGACCTTGGCGAGCTGGTCGATCGTCAACCCGTGACGCGGGAACTCGTCGGTGTCGACGATCTTGTCGCCCTTGCGGTCCTTGATCGTGACCGGCACGATCTCTTCCTTGAACCGGCCCGCCTTCTGGGCCGCTTCCGCCTTGTTCTGCGAGCCGACCGCGAACTCGTCCTGCATCTCCTTGGTGATCTGCCACTGCTTGGCGACGTTCTCCGCCGTCACGCCCATGTGATAGCGATGGAACGCGTCGTGCAGGCCGTCATACAGCATACTGTCGACCAGCTTGAGGTCGCCCATTTTCATGCCGCTGCGCAGATAGGCGAAATGCGGGGCCGCCGTCATCGATTCCTGGCCGCCGGCGACGACAACATTGGAGCTACCTTCGGCGATCTGCTGGCAGCCAAGCGCAACCGACCGCAGGCCCGAGCCGCAGAGCTGGTTAATGCCCCAGGCCGGCGCTTCGACCGGGATGCCGGCGTTGATCGAAGCCTGCCGGGCCGGGTTCTGGCCCTGACCAGCCACGAGAATCTGGCCGATAATGACCTCCGAGACATCCTTCACGTCAACCTTGGCGCGATCCAGGGCAGCCTTGATGGCGATCGTGCCCAGATCATGGGCGGGCAGGGTGCTGAATGCGCCATTGAAATTCCCGACCGGCGTACGCGCCGCACCAACGATGACGATGTCGTCTTTCATTCCGATAGCTCCTTCTTGTGGCTTGATCGGCGGTCGGTGCGGACAAGCGGTCCGCCACGCCAGGCCGGCTTCTCCAATTGTTCGGCCCGCGACTATGGGGCCATATTGATCGCGTGGCTATTCCGGCGCCTCTTGTCGGGCATCCCTAGCATCGGGTCAACGCCGTTCGTGTCGCGGGTAACCCGATAGTCCATCGGCCGGAGCGGCAGCGCCGCCACCGCCCCGAGAACGGAGAAGTGGACGGAACCCGGCACGCAAAAAGAAGCAGTTGCATAAAACGGTAGCCCGTTTCAAGAAAACGGCTTATTTTTTTTCTGCACGCCGCTCACGAAAGCGCGCGCTTGAGTGTACATTCGAGTTTTAGCCGGCTTGCCGGTTCATAGCGAACGGTTCCATGGCCAAGTCTGAATCCCCAGTCATCATCAAGAAATACGCCAATCGACGGCTCTATAACACGGGCACGAGCACCTATGTCACGCTCGAGGACCTTGCCGGCATGCTCAAGCTCGGCGAGGACTTTGTCGTCTATGACGCCAAGACGGGCGAGGACATCACCCGCTCGGTGCTGACGCAGATCATCTTCGAGCAGGAGAACAAGCAGGGCCAGAACCTCTTGCCCATCACGTTCCTGCGCCAGCTCATCCGTTTCTATGGCGACAGCATGCAGATGCTGGTGCCGCGCTATCTGGAGAGCTCGCTCGACCTTTTCGCCCGCGAGCAGGAGAAGTTCCGCGAACAGATGGCTCAGGCCTGGGGGGTGGGACGGCTTGGCACGATCGAGGAACAGGTCCGGCGCAACATGGATATTTTCCAGCGCGCCTTCACCATGTTCACGCCTTTTGCCGCCCGGCGCGAAGGCCAGTTGATCGAGCCACCGGGCGAAAAAGCTGAGCCGCCGAACGAAGAGATCGAGGATCTCAAGCGCCAGCTTGAGGAAATGCAGAAAAAGCTCGATCGCCTGACCGAAGCCGACAAGCCCTAGGCAATCGCGCTCTCTTTCTCTTTGTTTTGGCGCATGATCGCGTCCGAAAAGTCTGCCAGGCTTTTGGGATCACGCGCTCGTGTTTCCTTCTCTGGCGATCCGACCCCGGACCGTCAGAGAAGGAACACTAGAGCGCGATCCACTCAGATTGAATCGATCGCACTCTATTTCTCTTTGTTTTGCCGCATGATCTTGTCCGAAAAGTCTGCAACTTTTCGGGA